>CAZRXO010000008.1:0-25979 GCA_964604105.1 Candidatus Woesearchaeota archaeon
TTAGAATTGATAGATTTTTCGGTTAAGCCGAAAAATTAAATTGGGGTGCTATATTCCAATATCAACATAACGTAATCCTTCAGTATATTGTTGAGAGACAATTTTATTTACTAATAACCTATTGTTGTAAAAAGGCCATTCATCATTTTCTCCAAGACTATTTGTTATTTCTCCATTTATATCAAGTCTCACAGAAGATGATGAAATAAAATCAAGAGAAATATCCCATTCATCATTCATTGAATCTGTAAAAAGAACAGTATCACCCTCGCAAATTTTACAACTATCAGAATCACATGAAGATTTACAATTTGTCGACGGGGGATTTACCACACCAGTATTTTTTTTACAACAAATAACATGATCGCTCACTATTGTTCTCATGCTTTCATCTGCAGGACACTTTTCTTTATTTTGAATTAAGGTATTTGTACAACTTAAATGTGTAGGGAAGGTATTCACATAAAGTACATTTTTTCTTTCACCACAAGCATTCATTAGATGTCCAGTATTAAGGTCTGTAAAAAATTCTTCTTGCTCAAATCTATCGATTAAACAAAAATCATTAAATCCTTTTTGCATACAGAAATCATATCCATGAACTCCTTCTTCAATCATCATCCCTCCATAAATAGAACAATCATAACCAAACATTTCAGGAATTTCATAAGATTCCATTTGTGCAACAACAAACCCTGTTGTTAAAATCATCAATCCAAAAAACATTACTAAAAACTTTTTCATTTTATATTACCTCCTTTCACCTATATTCTTAGTGTAACTAAGATGTAACTATAATGTAAATACCCATTTTAAATATTGTGGTAACTTAATTGTATGAATAAAGTAACTAAATGGGAAGATGTTAGTTTTGTTGTTTCAAGTAATTATAGAAAAAAAGTCCTGCAATCATTAGAAAACCCAAAAATGCCGTCGAGAATAAGCAAAGAATTGAATATCAATAAAGCTCACATAAGCAAAACATTAACTGAACTCACAAAAAGAAAAATGATAAAATGCTTGACTCCAAATTCTAATAAAGGAAAAATTTTTGTTATTGAAGATTACGGGAAAGAAATTTTAAAAGAGATTTCAAAACTTTAACCTCAAAACATCATTTTAACATTCTAATAATATCTTGAATATTAAATATTTTAACTTCATTTTGTTTTTCAAAATGTTTGTCAAAGGACCAAATACCGTCGCCATTAATAGCAAAACATGTAGCAATAAATGAAGAGTCATTAACATCAATATCTTTCATTATCATTTTACCTTTTTTCTTATATTTTTCAATCTCTTTTTTAGATACAAGTTTTATATTTGATAATAAGATTGTTAGTAATTCATTGAGTTGGCGCTTAGTATATCCTGCCTTTGAACATAATACATCTTCATATTTTTTAATCTCTGACAAGGAGAATTCTGGAAGAAAAAATTTAATTTCTGAATTCAACATTAGAATAGATCTGATAATAGAATCTTTGAGTAGGCCTGCAATCAAAACATTTGTATCAATTACTATCTTCATTATACAATTTATGATGCATACCTTTTTTTATCTTTGCATTAATTTCATGTACATCCTTCATTGTCAATTTGCTTTTAGAAGCAATTGATTCTGCCAATGCTAATTTTTTTATTTGCATAATCATGGCAGCTCTTGCTACCTCACTCCATCGAATCTCACGATGATTTTTCATTATTTCATGAATTTCTTTAGGTATGGATAATGTTATATTTGGCATTTTCTTATATGTGAGTAATGTGAAATCACATATTTAAACTTTTCGATTCGAGAGACTTCTCCAGATTATCAATTCTCTTCCAGCCTCTTTTCAAGTTTTCATTTGCTTTTTCAATAGCAATTTTCAAAAACTTTTCATCCACTAAAAATTTCCCCTCCTGAACAAAAGGAAATTCTAATTTTTCTGTTCCAATAATTTCAACAACAATATTTTTCCCTAAAGAAATAATTCCACTTCTTTTCCAACCACAATCACGAACTTTTTTTAAAAGTTTTTCAGCATCTTCTATTTCTTTGCAAGCAATATGAAGAATTGGGGGTTCTTGTTTAAATTTAAGATTACTTTTTAAATTATTATTCAATTGATCACCTCGCTGTGAAAGTCCTTTTTCTCTTAACAAATTTTCTTTAGGCGAACAATCTGACGAAGTCGATTGTGAGTTATCAATATATTCGCGAAGCGAATCAATTTGTATTGGGGAATGACTAACAAACTCAAATAAACCCGGACCTTTTTTTTCTTGGTCAATCATTACAATAATTCTACCAGAACACGACGAGGTGGTGTAATAATTTTTTTGTTTATTTATTTTCTTACAAAGTTTCAAAATCTTTTTATCCCAATTTCCAATAGAAGATTTATCTTTTTTAAAAAGCACAGCTTCTTTTCTTTGTTGAAATCTGTCTGTCATTTTAATGCTTTAAGCACATTCTCTTTAAATTTCTCTAAATCCCCCTCCATAAAAACAGCACCAGAAGCTTTTGAATGTCCCCCACCTGTTGCATTTTTCAAACCCTCACAACCTTTTTGCATTAACAAATTTACATCAACATTCCCTCCCTGATTACGAATACTAATTTTAATTGTCCCATCATCTCTCCTAAGAATTGAAGCATAAACTTTGTCATGGCCTTTTGCAGAGAGCATGCTCATAATAATTGAGCTCACTCTAAATTTTGGTTTAATCTCATAAAAATAAATTCCTTTCTCAGGAAAATATTCAGCCTTCTCTTTAAAATTACTCACCCAAAAATCAATTTCCTTTTTAACTTCAAAATAATGTTTTTCTAATTCCTTCAAATTATTTTTCTGAACTAAATCATAAACTTTTCTTTTATCCTCGCTAAAATAAACTAAAGAATAAGAAATTATATTTGTAATTTTTCCTATCGAAGAATTAAACTTGCTGGGCTTTCCAAAGTCAGAATAATTTTTTTGAATAAAATTATAATGTTCTTTTTTGTTAAAGGAATATTCAGCAACCATCCCTGCACAAACCAGCCACCTCCACTTGTCCTGATTAATAATTCTCTTCCCAAAATTATACATCACCCAAGCAATGCAATCTTCGCTTTCTGTTTTAATTAGCCCCCTTCCCTCTGGGATTTCTTCCATTGGGTGATGGTCAATAGAAATAATATCAAATTCTTTTTGCGCTTCATAAAATCCTTTTAAGTCAATTCTATCTACAGCAAGATCTGTCATAAAAATCTTAGTTAATTTTTCTTTTCTTAATCTCGGAATAATTTCTTTCATCATTCCAGATTTCAAATCCATAAATTCAATAAATTCAACTTTCAAACCTTTAGCTTTTAAAATTTCTTTAAGAAAAATTCCCGAGGCTATTCCATCTAAATCAGTATGTGTTAAAATTCCAATTTTATCGTCTTCATTAATTAAATTCACAAATTCAAAAAATTCTTTTTTAGATCCTCTTAGAAATTTCATAATTTTTTCAAAACCTCGCAATTAATTTTTTCCTCATCACATAATTGCTTAAACTCGCGAGCATCGTCATCTGTTCCAACAATTGAACCATAATGCATTGGAATAACTAAATAAGGCTTAATCAGCCTCGCTGCTTCAACAGCTTCTTCAACACTCATTGTAAACCTCCCCCCAATCGGAAGCAGAGCAATTAATTTTTCATGGTGGCCTGTTAATTTTTGCATCTCAGGAATTTTGTCAGAATCACCAGCATGATAAATAAGTAAGTCATTCATTTTAATTAAATAGCCCACCCATTCTTCCTCTTTTGCATGAAATGGTTTATCAATATTATATGCGGGCAAGGCAGAAATCTTAATTTCTCCTAAAACAATTTCTTGTCCAGGTCCAATAATCTCCATTTTAATTGGAGATTTGAATTTTGTAATTTTGCTTTGACAATCTGCAGTCATGACAATTCTCGTCCCATCTTGAATAATTTTCTCTATATCTGCGACACTACAATGGTCATAATGTGAGTGGGTAATTAAAATCAAATCTGCTTTAGGCGAATTTTCTTTAATATTGTAGGGGTCAATATAGGTTATCCTAGAATTTTTTATCAAAAATCCCGCATGTCCCAACCAATTAATCTCAACACCTTCGATGTTCATGTATAGAAATATTGAAAATACTTTTTAAGGTTTTATATTCTAATCACTATCTTCTTTATTATATTCTATTGTAAGACCTTCTTCCTCTGAGGGAGTTTTACCTTCAGAAAGATTATCAATCTCTGAGTCAACTTGCACAGGGACATGTTCTAAAGCCTTAAGAGATCCTCCCGGAAGATTATTCGCTCCTGTATCTCCTATGGGAATTGTTCCTTCAGGTAAATTTGTTGGAGCAGATACTCTTGCTTTTTCAGCAACAGCTTGAACTTCAGGTTTCTTAAAAATAGTTTTTGTTGGAAGAATCACAATAGGTTCAGAATCTACAGGAATTACACGAGGAGCAACTTGGTCTGTGGTAGAAGTTTCAGAATCACCCTCTCTTCGAAGAAAATAATCTTTGCATAAACCAAGACCCTCTCCGTATGAAAGATTTTCTTGCAATTGCCCATTATCATATAATGGTTTGCATCTTGCCAACTCTCCAAGATCTTTTTCCATTCTATTATCTTCAGTGGGTTTTGGAGCAAACTCCCCCATCCCAAAAACTTCATCAGAACTTCCAGGATTATCATCATATTCTGCTAAAAAATCTCCACGCCAATTTTCATTTACAGGGTGTTCCGTAGTTTCAACTCTTACTGCAGAATTATCAATCCTATCTCCAAGCGGGAGAACCAAATCTCTTTTTTCTCCTGCATTAATATAATCAATTGCTTTTGGAATCTCTTTAAATTGTTTTACCTCTCCGGTTTCATCTTTAACTTTAATTCCTTTATCCCCAAAAGTATATGTAGTAACTCCAATTTCTCCAGAAGCATATTGTTTTTTTACTCTTTGCTTGCTCAACGCACAAAATTTTCTGTAAGGAAGTGTGACTTGGGTTCCATCTGCAAATGTAGTTGTGTGCATTCTTTCTTTCTCTGATTTAGAAGTTTTAGAAGTTTTAGAAGTTTCATCACCCTCTCCTGTAACTAAATCATACATAAACCCAGCACCAATAGTTAAAGAGTCTCCTACATTGTGCCAAGTATTAATATTTTTAATTTTAACTTTTGGGTTATTTTGTTGGATATGTTGTGAAAGTTTTTCAAGTTGAGACCTTGTTGGGTTGTGTCCATCATAATTAGGGATTTGTTTTGCAAGATATTTGTAAACACCAGTAAATCCTTTAGAAGTAGCTTCTTGCATATCACTACCCTTTTTAACAGGATATTTTATTAAATCTGTGTCTTTAGACATAGGCACATTCATTGTTGAGCTTGCAATTGGTTTTTCTTGAACCCTAAAAGCATCAGCCTTTTTTGGGGAATATAATCCGAGTGCAGCACCTGTAAAAAAAGCACCCAATGCAATAGTTGCAGCAATTCTCCTAATTCCAGGGTGTCTTCCAAAAAATCCTTTCTTAACTTCACTAACCTCTTCTACTTTCAAGACCTTACTCTCAAGCGCACCCCTTAATTTTTCTGCAGTAGTTCTTGAAACACCAAATGCTTCATATACCTTTGACTTCGGAACATTATCGTATTTTGCTAATGCAATATTAAGTGCCTTGCCTAATTCTCTTCGCTGTGCTGGATTTACTAAACCTTTGAAATTATCAGTGTCTCTAAATTGATAAGCAAATCCTTCAAGACTTTGAGATTCTTTAACAAGCTTTTTCGCAGTTGTTACAGAAACACCAAATGCTTCGTAAACTCTTGTTTTCGGAATATCAGCATATTGTTCAAGTGCTTTGTTAATCGCGTGCCCCAATTCATATCTTTCTTGTTGAATTTTTCGAGAGTCTTTTTGTTTTCCAGATAATCTGAGATTAGCATAAGCCTTAGAAAAATTTTTCAAATCATATGTACCCCCTTCTAATTCAGAGGGCCTTTCTTCAGAACATAAATCATATAGATTCTCTACCATTTTACCTTACTATTTCCAAGTTACAACAGACTTATAAAACTTTCTGTATAACTAAAAATACACAGATTTTATATATTAAAACATTGTTGTGATTATATGCAACAAACAAAAGATAGAATAACTAAAGAAAAACTCGAAAAATATTTTAATCTAACAAGCAAGGCACTGAAAATAGCCAGAAAGTCTGTTATCAAAGGAAAATCAAAACACGCAAAAGAAATCTTTGATATGGTTGAAAATTATTTGAGCGATGCAAAACATTTTGAAAAAAACCAAGATTTTGTAAATGCCTTTGCTGCCTTAAATTACGCACATGGTTGGCTCGACGCTGGAGTTCGATTAGATGTTTTTGATGTTCAGGAGGATAAGTTTTTTACTGTAAAATGAAATTAAAAATCCTTCAATGGAACATTTGGTTTAAAGAAAGAGCAGAAAACATTATCAAATTAATAAAAGAAATAGATCCAGATATCTTATGCCTACAAGAATTGACAGTTGGTTTTGATAACAATAATAATCAAGATGTTGCTAAACTTATCTCTAAAAAAACTAATCTTAATTATAATTTTGCTTTGGCCCATAAATTCGAAGACAATCATGTTCAGGGAAATGGAATTTTTTCAAGATTTCCGATAATAGAAAATTCTAATTTTTTTGTTCTTGATGTAAAAGATTCAACAGGTTATTCTTCTGAAGGTCGTGTTTGTGCTGTTAGTAAGATACAAATAGAAAAGACAAAAACTATTCTTCTTGCAACAGCACATCTATCTTATAATCACAAGTTTACAGAGACTAAAGAAAAGATAAGAGAAGTAAAAACATTATTAAAATATCTTAAAAAATACAGAGAGAAAGTGATTTTTACAGGAGACTTAAATATTTCTCCGAACACTAAATCTATAAAGTTAATTGAAAAGCAATTAGTTCATTGTGGGCCCAACTATAAAGAACCAACCTGGACAACAAAACCTTTTTCCTATAATGGTTTCGAGGAAACAAAACTTAGATGGAGATTAGATTATGCTTTTGCAACAAAGGACATAAAAGTTATTAGTTCTAAAATTATCAAGACAAAATATAGTGATCACTTACCAGTATTAATCGAAGTTGAGGTATAGTCTTCACTATCAAATAAATCTAATCACAAACCTCCAAACTGATCACCACGACATTCGACCGAAGGTCAGTTCATTAATAAATTATATCCCTCGAGCGACAGCGAGCAATTTACAAAATAAAAATCAACCACCAAACCAACAACCCCAAAAAAATCCCTGCAGTAATAAACGGCATTGCAGGATAAAACTTTTTCTTCTTCCCAATCATCATTAAATATCCTAACCCTGCCAAAGCACCGAACACAACAAACAATGCAGGAATAATTGAACCAAAATATTTCATTGCAACACCTGCAGTAACAATCGGGAATACAATATCTCCCCCTCCAAGCACAGCCACATTAACTTTAATTTTCTTTTTCTTTAATTGCTTTTTAGTCAAAGTCTTTTTCCACAATTTAATTTTTTTCCTTGTTGTTTTTGAAGCATAAGGAACAAAAAATCCAGAGAAAACTTTCAACTTATTAATTTGATACTTTGCCATCTTTTGCATAATTCCAGATTTCCAAACAGCCCATGCATCGTAAATAGAAATCAAAATCAACAAGATAATAATTGTCCACAAATTAAAAATTCCCACAAAAACCGCACCAATTCCAGGATAAACAAATAATTCAGTTAAGTTGTGAAGTAAAAAATTCTGCCGATAAATTTTTATCCAAGCAAGAGGCACAGCTGCAATAAGCACAACCCAAGCAGTATAAGGAATAAAATAAAATATTGAATTAAATGCAAGCCCAAGGGCAAGCACTACCACAAGAAAAAACCAACCCTTCAAAATAAACTCTATCTTAAAGTGAGTCAGAAAAAACAAAAGTGCAACTGCAATAATAAATGCAATAATTATCGACGGCAAAAGTGTGGTGTAAAAATCTTTTTCCTGTTGAACCTCTGGTGTTTGCATTCCATAAGGCAAATCATTTTCTTCTTGCAAATAATGATTCACAACATAAAGCCCAATAAATTGTGTAACTAAAAACATTGCAAGTAAAATAATTGTTATTGATGTTTTGTGTTTCATTTTTTTTCAAATATAAAGAGTGTACCTATGAATCCCTTATCATTTAGGTCTTTCTTCATAATAAGTTTAAATTTATTTTTTTTGAAAATTTCTAGGTAATATTTTTCTTCTCGATTATAGTCAATTATTGTTCCAATTTCTGGAAGTTCAGAATAATGTAGAATTTCTTCATATTTTCTTCCATTAAAAGTTATAATATTTTTTTCTATGAACAAATCTCTTTTAGATTTTAATTTATCTTTAATATATTTTTCATTTGCAACAGTAAGAATAAATTTTCCATCTTTTTTCAACATAGAATGTATCTTCTTAGCTGTCCTTGGGAGATCATCTGAGGTAAAATGTGGAAACACATAGATAGAAGTTATAAAATCAAATTTATCTTTTGGAGGGGATTCTAAGAAACCTTTATTGTAAACTTTTAGTTTCCCTTTCTTTAGGAATTTTTTATATTTATCTACAAAATATTTATAGTTCTTTTTAGAAGGTTCACATCCTGATAAAAATAAGGTCCTTTTCCCTAATCTATAGTGTAGTTGTCTTAGAAAAAACCCAACACCAAACCCCATATCAAACACCCTCAGACTATCACCTCTTTTTTTAGCTATAACATTATTAATAATAAATTCATTTATAGAATAATTTAGTTTTGTTTTTTCTTGATTCTTCCAACTTAATTTATTATACTGTTGATAAAAAAATTCTTTATTTTTCATTTTCCCTCTTCTTATTTAGAAATTAATGTCCTTAATAAATTTACCTTAACCGCAAAGTCTCCAAAATCCGAGGAACATTTGTCTCAACCTTATTTTATTTGAACCAAATTTTCTACACTAATATTTGAAAGAAAATCTTTAGAAATTCTTTGACTCACATTTAATAATTCAATTCCAAGAATTTTTCCTTCTTTATCTAAGTCAATTATTGTATCCTCATCAATCTTTTTATTTGAATCAAAGTCTCCACTATTAAACTCAATGTATACTGCATCAGCTTCTTGATCAAATGTTATTTTCATCTTATCCAATAAATTGTTACAATCTTTATATATTTATCTTTTTCATAAACTACTTCAATCTTTCCTCTTCCAATATTTTTCTGAGCATAATATTTTCCCCCTCTTTTATTTGTGTTCTCAGCATTATTTACAGTTTCAATAACGTCTTCTTCACTAATTCCTCTCTTCTTTAATCTTTCTCTAGCATGGTTTGTAAACTTTATTTCCATAATGAAACTCCTTAGTATTTTTAATCAAAGTAACTTTTTAAAATATTACACTCACTCCAAAGTCGCTCGTGAGAATACCAACTCCAAATCCGCCACGAGGCAGGATTTTCCGTCAAGAAAATAAATTAATGTCTAAAGGACTTTCACACCAATGTTATCCGTTGAATATCAGTCGTGAGATTTTTCTGGATAATAGATTTCTTTAGCGAGAAATTCGCCTGCAATTTCGAGTCATTGTACCGAACGAAGTGAGCAAAATTCCAAAACAAAAGTTATTTAAACTTAAATTCTCTTCAAAAATTACCTGAAAGGAAAGAGAGTTCTGATGGGAAATTAAAATGGTTAGTCGTGAAGGAAAAAAAGATTTAGAAGTAGTTGTTGAATTATGTGATTATCTCCTAGATAAATATTCTTCCTTAGAAGTTAGTCATAATTTTTCAGTAGATCCTTCTATGATTAAAATGAATGTTAACAGAGAATTGTGTCAGGAAAACATAGGATTAATTAACCAAAGAGAAACAATAAACTACTTTCTTGGAAAACTTGCACAATATGAAACAGAGGCAATAAAAGCTCGAACATCCCAAAAATATCATTAAACTTATTTGGGCTCAATCTTTTACCGCAACCCCTTCATTATCTCAACCTCAACGTTTCCAAAGTTCTCGGAACATTTGTTTCAACCCTATTCAACTTATACAAAGCAGAAGCTAAATCCAAACTTTTTGAAACCTCACCATGATTAATAATAATTCTTTTTGGTCGAGGATTCATATTATTAAAAAAAGAAAGTATTTCATTTCTACCAGCATGAGGAGACAAACCTTTCAACAATTCAACTCGCATCTTTACTTCAATATTTTGTTTCCCCCCCTCAACTTCGACTTCAACATTTTTTTCTCCATCTTGAATTCTTCTACCTAAAGAACCAGGACCTTGATAACAACTAAGAATCATTAAATTATTCTTATTGATTGCAAAATTTTTAAAATATTCAACAGAAGCACCACCAGTTAACATACCAGAAGTTGCAAGAACAATACAAGGCCCACCCTCTATAACTTCTTTTCTTTCATGTGGCGAACCAACTCTTTTAAAAATTTCTGAAGTAAAAGGATTCTTATCTTGAAAAACCATGTTACGAATATTTGCACTCAAAAAATCAGGATAAGCAGTATGAATAGCATTAATATCCCAGACCATACCGTCGACATACATTGGTATCTCAGGCAATTGCCCAGTCCTTATCCATTCTTCAACTCTCAAAATAGTTTCCTGTGAATGCCCTAATCCCAATTCTGGCAATAAAACTTTCCCGCCATTCGCCAAAGTTTCTTTAATCATTTTCAAAAATTCCTCTTCAACATCTTTACGCGGTGGGAGAACATCATCTTTCGAACCATAAGTTGACTCTGTTAAAATAGATTCCACACGCGGAAACCGATTCACAGCAGGGTCCAACAAACGAGTCTTGGAATATTTATAATCTCCAGTATAAACAAAATTATGAAAACCATTTCCAATATTAATATGTGTTAAAGCACTTCCCAATACATGTCCAGCGTTGTAAAAAGTAATTCTAATATCTGGAGTCACGTCAGTAACTTCATTGTAATTTAAACTAATAGAATGCTTTACCATTTCTTTAATATCTACAGAACTAAATAATGGTTTCACAGCTTGCTTGTAAGCAACACCAATAAAATCTAAAGCCAACAAAGCTGCAATATCTCTCGTCGGTGCAGTCATATAAACCGGACCCTTGTAACCCATTTTATATAAATAAGGCAACAACCCTGTATGGTCCAAGTGAGCATGCGAAACAATCACAGCATCTAATTGCGAAATATCAAAACCAGGAACATCAAAATAAGGAAACTTCTCAGCACCTTTTGCAGCAACATTAATTCCACAATCCAGAAGGATATTTGAATTTGGAGTTTGCAATAACAAACAGCTTCTTCCAACTTGTCGTCCACCACCTAAAAAAGTTAATCTAACCCAACCTTCTGATTTATCAGAACTCCAATCAGTATAAATTTTTTTCCCAATATCATTCAAGAATTTTCTTCGATAATTATTATTTGCATAAAGAACTTCACGAATATTTTCTGTGATTTGACTTTTAATTGCAGCAGACCTTTGAATTTGCGGTGTCCATAAAGTTGCTCTTCGAATTTCTTCCAAAATGCTTCCACCTTTTCCAATTACTAAACCAGGCTTCTTCGCCTCGATAACCACAATACTTCTTTGAACATCAAAAATAATATTTGTAACTTCAGCTTCTTCAGGAACAATTTCTTTAATTTGTTTTTCAACTTCTTCTTGCTTCGGCAAAATTTTCTGGTCAGCTCTTAATTCAATCCTTTTTTTAACCTGGTCAACAATTGATTTTACTTTTCCTTGGTCATCTTTGAAAAATCTTTCGTTGTCTGTATAAAGAACTATATTTGCTCCTTCAAAACCAGCGTCGACAATTTTACCTGGTATCTGCTCTGTAATTTGTTTCAAAATATCTGCCATTTTAAAAAATATAATTATAGTTTGGGGAATTCTTCTTCATGAACTTTCTTTATTCCCTCTTTTGTGATTGTAAAAATATCCATTCCATTTCCAGAGGCTGAATCTCTTTGAGTTGAAGATTTCAAAGATTCTTTTGCTAATTCAATTCCTTCTTTTACAGTTAAACCTTTTTTGTATTGTCTTTCTAAGAAACCTAAAACATAAGGCATACCAGAACCAATGCTTGCACTATACTCCTCTATTTTTTTTAGAAAACCCCCTGTTATTTCATATAAAGATGCTTCTCCATTTTCATCAAACCCCGCCAAAATAAATGCACTTCCTTCTGCACGAATATTTGAAAGCAAAGATGCAGATTGTTTAACACTTGGCCTGCTTCTTGATTTAAGTTCTTTTAATTTCAATTCTGCTGTCAATAATTTAGAAATTTTTTGAGTTTCCATAGCAGACCCGCACCCAGCAAAAACAAGATAGTTATTAATTGCCTGAACCTTCTCTGCATCTTTATGAAATATCAAACCCTGTCCAAGAGAGGTTCGCCTATCTGCAGCCATCACAACGCCATCCTTACATACAATACCAAGAATTGTAGTTCCGGTTTTTAATTTATTATCCATTTTCATAGAATATCTAATATTTTATTAGAATTTATAATATTGTGGAGTTTGTGAGGTTTATAAAATTTTTGGTTAATCTCAAATTGTGTAGTATCCGAAAATCAGAACACCATAATCAATATAAAACCCAAGAAATTAATCGTTTTATGGATATTGAAGTTTATATTGATTTAAAAGGAACAATATCAAAAGAAATGTTGGAAAAGTTAGAGAAGGGGGAATCTTTGGGAATAAAATTTGATTGTCAAATAAAACGCCCAAAAAGAGAACCTCCAATAATTAAAAAAGAGATTTATGCTTTATTGAATTTTTCTTCTCAACAAAAGACAGATCTTATATCAAATTATTCCGCAGACGAATTGTACGAAGAAGGAAAGGATAATTTGAGTTTCAGTATTGGTAAAAAATTTTATTATGCCTTAAGAGAAGGGAATAAGTTTAGTGCAAAAATCCCCCGCCAAACAAAGAATCTTGATGCAAAATTACATCTTTCCCCCACGGATAATTAAAATTCGCCGTAACAAACACTTTCAATATTTTCTGTTAAAATTTTTCAACCCCACTAACCTCCAACCCTTTCTAACCACAAAAATTTCTCGTTCATAAATTCCCTCTAAAACCCTCGCTGAACTCGCAACTTATCCAGTTATATGGCTTACCCCATTTGTTTTCCCCAATCGCACAACATTTTCCACAAACCCCTCAATCTTTTGCTCGTGAGAAACAATAATTAATTGCTTAACATTCAACTGCTCTAAAACTTCCCGCATTTTATCTAATTGTGCCTCGCTAAATCCATCTGTTGGTTCGTCAAGAATAACCAAATCTTTTGTTTTAATTTTTGAAATCACAGAATTAAGAACTTGATTCAAAGCCAGACGATAAGCCAAAGCAATCGCAGTTCTCTCGCCTCCAGATAAATAAGCATAATCAATTTCATAATCTTGTTGCTCAATCACCGGCGTGAAATTATCATCAAGCCAAACATTAAAATCCTCAGAAACTAAAGTCCCAAACCATTCTGAAAATAAATTAGAAAACTCAGACTTCAACTTAATCATAACATTTTTCTCAATAAAAGTAATTACAGGAACAAATCTTTTTGTCAACCAATCTTCTAATTCAGAAAGATAAGCAAGCCTCTTTCTAATCTCTTCTATTTTCAAAATTCTCTCTTGCAATTCTTCAATTTGTCGACCAAAAACCTCAATTTCTTTTTTTAATTCAGCAAATCTAATATCTGCCATTCGCTCTTCGCGGCTCGCAATACCCCATTCTTTTTTCTTCTCTTCAAAAATTCCATCATACTTTCCTAATTCAAAAACACTGTCTTCTAATTTCATATTATTATTCTTCAACATAGAAATATCCTCAAGAAATTTTTGATTAATAATAGCCACTTCATCAACTCTTTTTTGTTTTTCAGCTAAATCACCTAACTTCATTTTCAAAATCTTTAAGTCAGTAATTTCTTTTTCTTTAAGATTAATTTTAGAATTAACTTCACCAATATTTTTTAAAATATCACTTTTTAAGATTTCAAGTTCTTCAATTTTATTTTTATTCGCATTAATATCATTTCGAGCCTTATTCAAAACATTCGCACGATAAATTGCATCAACATCTTGCAAACACGTCGGGCAAACTTCCAAATTAGAAATCTTTTTCTCTAATCTCTCTGCATCTTCGCTTTTAATCTTCAAACTACTAATATCAGAACTAATTATAATTATCTCTTGATTTAATTTATCTTTTTTCAGCTTCTCTTCAGTAATAATTTTCTCTAAGTCAAAAATTTTTGATTCCTCAAAATGCAAATTTTGCAATTCTTTAATTTGTGTCTTCAATTGCTCGGTCATCTGTTCATTAGCCACAATTGATTCCTCTTTATTTCGAATCATTAATTTACCCTTTTCAACTTCTTGCTGAAATCTAATTTTCTCTTCTATCTTCCTCATAATTTTTTCTTTCTCTAAGTCAATATTTTTACGAATATCTTTTTTCACAATCAAATCACTCTCAAAAATTTCTAAGTTTTTTTTCTTATTTTCAATTTCTTGCTCCTTGGAAATCAAATTCATTTTATCTTCCTCTAAATTCGCACTCATTCCTTCTTTCAATCTCTTTTCTTCACGAATCTTTGAATTCACAAAAGAAATATTTTCTAAAATTCTTTTATACTTATCAATTCCAAAAACATGTCGCAGAGTATTAATTCTGGTTTCAGGGTCTTGCAAAATAATTTGCTTCATATCTTCTTGTGGGGTATAAACAGTAAATTTATACAAAATATTTTGTTTCTTAGAAAATTCTTTAGGATAATTAAGTAAATCCAAAACCTTACTTTTCAATTCTGTAACTGCAATTTCTTGTTTCTCCCCCTCAATTGTAATTGCACAGTAATCCTGAGAAATTGTTTTTGCTTTTTTCAAACTCCTTTCAATAATAACTTTCTTTCCTTCAATTTCAATTTCAATTTCTACCCCCCCAGTAACCTCGCCATTTCTCAACAAAGCATTTCCTCTTTGTCCTGGTTGCAAACCAAATAAAGCAAATTCAATTGCCATTAAAATAGATGTTTTTCCAGAACCAATATCTCCTGCCAATAAAGTCGAACCACTTGCAAATTCAATTTCATATTCTCGATAACTTCGAATATTATTAAGTTTAATTTTTTTTATTATCATCAGAAACTCAACACTCCCCTCACATCTTCTAACAAACGATTATTAAAATTTTCAGTTGTCTCACCTTCTTGCTTTTCAATTGACAAGGAATTCATCAATGTCACAATTATTTTATTAAAATCAGAAGGATTTTCTTCAGAATAAATTTTAATTGTTTCCTCTTCGATATTCTCGTCGTCCTTAACTTCAATCTCAACTTCTTCTTGCTTTGCTGTTAAATTATGAGTATTCCTCAACATAAAATAAGCCCCCTTGCTTTTAACAAATTCCCCAATTTTATCATATTTAATATCCGAATGTTTCCCTTGTTCTAACTCGCCTTTCAGCCTTAATAAAACAATTTTATCATTTAAATCCCTTAAATCCAAAGACGAAATAATTTGCTCTGTCGCAACCAACGCATTATTAATTTCAAAACCAACTTTTTCAATTTTCTTAATAGGTAATTCAATTCTTTCAAATGGTTGGCCAGAATCAGTATTCACAATATAAAATCTCCCAAATTGCAAGTCTTCTAATTCTTGAAAATTATTAGGAAAAATCGGCCCAGGATAAACAAAATTCTTGTACTTAAAATCAACATGCAAATGTCCAAGCGCATAGTAATCAGCAGGAGAAATCAAATCCGTTTCTAAAGAATCAATTGGTAATGTCCCTTTTGCTTTATCAATTGTTGTGTGTAACATAAAAATCTTAAACATCCCTGGAGCTTCATTTAATTTAACTTTCCGCAATTCAGGAATTTCCAAACCAGATTTTTTCCCCGGATAACCATAAAGAGCAACACCATTATGAATCACTGGTTGCAATAAAATAGTTTCATCATCTTCTTTCATTTGTTCAACCTTATGAACATTTGTGCAAAATCCTGCTTTCTCCAAAACATCTAAAAAAGTTTTCCCTGAAACAGAATAATCATGCGACCCAGCAACAATAAAACACTGAATTTTTGCTTGCTTTAGTTTCCGAAATTCTGCAAAAGTTTCTTTTAAAATTTCAATCGGAGGATATGCTGAATCAAAAAGGTCCCCAACAATCAATACAAATTCAACTCGTGAATCAATGCACTTTTGCATCGCTGTTTGAAACGATTTAAAATTCAAATCCTGCATCGGCTGTTGTTTCCACGCCCCTAAATGAACATCAGCAATATGTGCAAATCTTACCATAATTATAAATTAAATCATGACTTTTTAAGAATGATTGTGATTTATAATAATCCTTCAAACTCTTCTCTAGAAATCTGAAGATCTTTTTTCAAAATTTTATTTAATAAGCCCCTATCCAATTTTTCTCCAGGATGATTTGGAATGGTGGTCGTTCTTCCATCCTTATGTCTAAAAAACATATGACTTCCATGTTGTCTTGCAAATTCAAATCCAATTTTTTCTATAATTTTAATCAATTCTTTTGCAGTTAATTAAGGTAATTTAGAACTCATTTACACCTCTATCTTTTGTATTCCAATAAAATTATCAGTAATTTTAATATTCCCTTGTTCTTGCAAACAAAGTTCAATAGCCTCTCGTGTCCGAATAATTAATTCATCCATTGTCTTAGCTGGGTGTGGCATCCTGAAATTTCAACTACTTCTGAAATTAAATAACCATCTTCACCTTTCTCAATAATAAGATTAAACTTGTTTGTCATATTAATTAGATAATTGGGTTGTATTTAAGATTTTCTATAGTCCCAATTCATCAACCAAAAACCCCATTGCACCGTCATTCAATCTTTCATCAGGAAACTTCTTTTCGATATCCTCTTTAGTAATCTTTTTATCAAACTTAAACTCTTCTTTGATTTTCCCTAACTCCACAAGTAAATCAGCCTTACTAATCAAAGGATTTTCAATCTCTTTATCCGAATAAACTAATTGCGCAAAAATATCTCCCCCTTCCATTGCTGCGTCATAAGTTAAAATCAACGAAACTTCAAATTTCTTTTCAATTAGTCTTTCTGAAAGTTTTTTAGAAAGATACTTTACTCCTTGCCCACCTTTCCCAGAAATTATTATTTTTTTAATCATATTCCAACAAAGAAAAGTTTAGTTAAAAGGTTTATGAATTTGAGATTTCAAAACCCACCAACCATCCCCCGCCCTCCCGACCCGAATGAGTTAATAGATAAGTGAAATCTCTCTTCTTAACAAATTTCTTTCAGCGAGAATCCTGAGTCCGAGGGATTCGAGCCAATTAATTCGAGCGACAGCGAGCAAAACCCAAAACAAAAATTATTTAAACTCAAATTCTTTCCCAAATTCACCTGAAAGGAAAGAGAGTTCTGATACAATTAAATAAAATAAGAAAAATAAAATGTCAAGTAAAAAACACTATGAAATGACTTTCAAAAGAATGACAAGAGAAGGAGCATCTTACGGATTTATGCTTACAAAATATTCCGAGGACGATAGAATATTCAGAGATAATTTAAGTGGAACTGACCAATCGAGTAGTAAAATTATAGACTTTGGGCAAACCTTAGTTGACTTTCTAAATCCCCCAATGGAACTTACAATTAAATTAGATGTTGAAAAAAAATAAAAATGGCAAAAGATTATAAGGGAAATGATAAAAATGATTTTTTTACTACAAAAGAAGATTTAGGATATCTTTTAGGAACTTTTGGAAAATATGGCTCTTTAATTCTCGGAATTTCTTCTATTGGTACAAATAAAGAGGATATAATAGGGGTTTTTACAGCGGGATTTCTTTACTCTTGTTTTGAATATACGAGAAGAGTTCTTTTAGAATCTGCTAGGGAGAGAAATTTGAAAAAGACTTTAGATAGTTTAATTGTTAAAAAAGGAGAGAATATTCAATCTGAAGAGTCTCTTGTTTTAGGAGTTACTGGCGGAGACGACGATTAAGATGAAAAATAGAAGAGATTTTTTAAAACTCGCAGGAATTGCAGGAATAGCATTTGCTTCGGGGATTGGAGTAAAAAGTTTATTTAATAAAAGAACGAATTCTTTGGTTGCACAAGTAGAATTTTTAGACAAGGTTTCTGAGGAATATAAAAAAAGAAGAAATCTTGGAGAAGTTTACTTTGAACAAGTTTCTGGACTTCAAGATATGGAAGATTTTTTAGCACGAGAATATGTTATGAAAGAAACTCCAATGGGTTCTGCAAAAATAACTGATTTTTTCCGTATTGGTGGCAAATATAAGCCATTCAATTTTAATGAAGATATAAAGATTCATATTTCATGTTTTTCTGGAGATTCTAATAAAATAGAACTTGACATAACAGATGATAGGAGAACCCTTTCAGATAAATTAAATAAAAATAGATTAAAACAAAATCTGCCGAAAACAATTTCTCCTGAAAGAAATTATTTTTTTACTAAAAGAACCTCTATGATTTTAGGATTAAATGGGGCAATTCCTTCAATAAAAGATATTTATGAAATTGAAGAATCAAGTTCTTATGTGAAGGAGCGTGTTAATGAAGACCATATTGCTGTTCACAGTGTCTTACATTTAAGACCCAACAAATCTTCATTAGAAATCTTCACTTCTGGAGAAATTGTGCCCCCTTATATGTCCACGGGTAAAAATAAGGATAGCGGGATAACTCTTCCAAATACTCCGCTTCCATCACAATATCAAAAGTTTGCTGAAATGGTTTATGAAGATTCTGGTGCAAGAGAATTTTTTTCCAAATAATCTCTAAACTCTAAAGTTCACCCCACACTCATCATCTTCCAAAATCCGGTTCTCCTCGACAAATTTAACATCTCGATAAGGTTTTGTAATTTCTGGAATTGTTTTTTTCAAAATCCTTCGAGCATTTGTAATACAAGGTCCACGAACTTCAACAAATGAAAATCCTTTATGAGCAAAAGCTTTTTTCAAACATTCATTCAAATGCTCAATATTGTAGGGTGTTGTTCGAGCATAAAAATATTTTTTGTTTGCTATTAAAATTCCTTGGGCATTAATTGGCTCAAATTCCATTCCCCGAGGCGAAGTTTTAGTAATACTTCCTTTCTCTGTTGTAGGCGAAGCCTGCCCCCCAGTCATTCCATAAATAAAATTATTCATACAAATTACCGTCAAATCAGTATTCCTCCGTGCACAATGAATCAAATGATTCAACCCAATTCCAAGCAAATCCCCATCGCCAGACAAAACAAAAACATTTAATTTTTCATTTGCTCTTTTCAAACCTTCGGCAATTGGAATCGCCCTGCCATGCAAAGTATTCGCAGAATCAAAATCAAAATATCCCGCTGCCCGACCAGAGCACCCAATTCCAGAAACAGCAACCTTAGCCTTTTCATTCTCCAAAATTTTATTCACAGAATTAAATACAGAATATAATCCACATCCTTTGCACCAAATAATATTAGTTCCCTGACGAATCATTTTAATTTTTTCTCCATTAAAGTTTCAATAAAATTGCAACCTCCCATTTCTATTTTTATTTTTCCAATAACTTTGTACCCTTGCTTTAGATAAAACCTTTTAGCCACAGGGGTGGCATTCAATTTTAGTTTTTTCATGCCTAATTTATTTGCATAATCTTCTACGAATTTTAATAATTCTTTTCCGAAACCTTTTCTTTTTAGATTACTTTTAATATACATTCCATAAATATATTCTTTATCTAAACATATCGTTCCTATTAGTTTGCCTTCGTCATAAGCACAAAAAAATATTCTTTTTTTTATTTTTTCATTTATTTTCTCTTCAGAATAATCTCTTTTCCAAGCCAGAATTTGGTTGGAGGTATATTTTTTATAGTTAATCTTGTCAACGCATTTTTGAATAAATTTACTTATCATTTTTGCATCTGAAGTTTTAGCCTCTCTTATCTTCATCTCAACTTCCCCCGAATCCCCTCAACATTAATCTTTCCCCCCAAAACAGGAACAGAAACAATCTTATCTCCAAAATATTTTCTAAGTTCTCCAGCATATTGCCCGTCATTCATTTCAACAACAGAAACTTTCTTATGTTTATCCACCGCTTTCTTCAATTCTTTCTCTAAAACAGGAAATAATCTAATAGGACGAAAAATAGAATAATCTTTTTTCAATTCATTTAATACTCGAGAAACGCCCCCAAAACAAATAATTAAATTTTCAGAATCTTTGTTCTCGGAATATTCGTAAAAAGCATAACTTTCAGCAACTTTCAAAATTTCTTTTTTATATTTTGCAAACCATCTTTTGTAATAATCTGAGTCTTTTGTCCTCGGCAAATCACCTTCAGATAACAAACCTGTAACATGCCCCATACTTTTGTTAATCCTATTTTTTAGTTTTATTTGCTTAAGTTCAACAGATTCATACATTTGAGAAAGCATTCCATCAGACAATAAAATCACCGGAATCCTTGCTTGCTCTGCACAATTAAATGATTCAATAGTATATTTGTATAATTCTTCAACACTTCCTGGTGTAAAAACAATTGGGTAATAATCTCCATGACCTCCATTCTTACTTTGCAAAACCTCTCCCTGACTTCCCAATGTCGGCATTCCTGTCGATGGTCCAACTCTTTGAACATCAACAATAACCGTCGGAATTCTTGCCATATGCCCAAATCCAATTCCTTCTTGCATCAAAGAAAAACCAGGACCAGAAGTCGCAGTCATAGATTTCACACCTGCAAGAGAAGCACCCAAGCACAAATTTACCGACGCTATTTCATCTTCTGCTTGAAGAAATTTAATCCCTTTAACATTTGCTAAATAATGCATAATTTCAGAAGCAGGAGTTATAGGATACCCTGCATAAAAGCCCATACCTGCATCAAGAGCACCTTGCGCAATTGCATCATTTCCCTGAATAAACTTTCGAGCCATAAATAATTTAGAAAAAGAGAAGTTAAAAGGTTTATGAATTTGAAATTGCTCCTCGTTCGCACTCGTCAAAGGATATGATTTTCGAAATCGACTTCATAAGATTTTTTAATATAAAATAAATTAATGCAATATTTGAATAAACGAGTTAGAGTTTTTTCCGATAACTAAATTTTCCTAAGCGAGAATCCCGAGTCCGAGGGATTCGAGGGAGTATTCTCGAGCGATAGCGAGCAAAATTTAATAAACATTATTCTCTTCCCCAAAATATGAAAAAGAAAATAAAAGAATTAATAATTACCGCGCTATTCATGTCCTTAGGTTTAGCAATTTTCAAATATCTTCCTATGGATATCTTCGGAGAAAACATTCTCTTCGATGCCTCAGCACACATTGCTTGGACTTCTTTTGCACTTTACTCAATTTATATTTTTATCAAAGATAAATCTTTTCAAATTCCCTACATTGTTTTATCAACCATAATCCTAATCCTCGTCGCAATCCAAAGAATTGTCTCTTATCATCATAACTATTTTGGAATTTCTATGGGCCTAGCAATTTCAGTAGCTTCAATTTATCTTTCAAAAAAGAGTATATCTTTTTACAATAAAACTTAAAAACTCAATTATTGCTGTAATAATATGGGACAAAGAAATTTTAAAAAATATGAGCCAAAAAACCTACCTCCTAAAAAATCAGAAAGAAGAACTCTGATTAAAAGTCTTGATGGGCGAGAAGTATTAATTGGATTCAATCAAGATATGGGGTGTGTAAGAAGAGGAACCTTGACTGAAGGCCAGATAAGATATGAACATCATAGAAGGGGTTTGCGAACACATTATTTTCTTGAAGCAGAGAGTGCAGAAGGCAGGTCTTCTTTAGAATTTGATCCAGATAATGTTGCGGGGATTTATACAAAATATTAATTATATTAACTCCCAAACACACAACCTTTCAAAAAATAATTTCTCACAACCAATTTCTTTTTTTTGAAAAGCCAAAAAATCAATACCTTTTGTCAATGAACTTGTAATTAAAAAAATCTTTCCATCTTTATTCAAATAATTCTTCGCCTCTTTCAAAAATCTATTTATCACTTCGCTTCCACTTTCTCCTCCTGTTGTGGCCAAAGCACTTTCAGAATCTTCCTTTGAATCCAACGGCAAATAAGGTGGATTAAAAATTATCAAATCAAATTTTCCTGAAACATTTTCAAACAAATCAGAATAAATACAATTAAACCCTAAACTCTGACAATGCAAAACAGCATTATGATTTATATCAACAGAAAAAATATTTTTTTGTTTAACTCCTAATTTTTTTGCAGTTTCCAAATGAATTCCACTTCCAGAACCAATTTCTAAGAATCTTAAATCAGGATTTTCTTTGCCCTTAGTAGACTTTTCTTTGGAAAAGTCTTGGGGCCTCGTAGAGGTTCTCGTGCCCTTTGGGTATACCCCCTTGGGTGCTAACAGCGACGGCAATTGCTCTTTCAAAACACGCGACATCAAATAAGAATCTTCCGCAGGTTGATATATCATTGAAAAATAAAAATAAAAGAGTTAAATTAGTTTTCTATTTACTAATTTACTCAAAAGGTGTAGGGAGAGAACAAATTCTTAATTCAGCATAGTTTTTGTCCAGAATACTATATAATGTACAAGGTCCATGCTTATTAGTTACTCCAGCACTAACTTCAGTTATATATTCGGGATGTGCTTTATCTAGTCTTGCGATGTGGCTAAGGCTAAGCCCCTCATTTCTAGGGGAGATAACGATCTCTCTTCTTTCGTCGGTTCCCTCTTCTTTTAGATAAAGCGGAGCTCTAGAAAAGACTATTGGGCAATTTGCAATAAATTCGTCCATTCTATTTTTGGCTTCGTCTGTAAGACTTTGGCCAACACGACCTTTTACAACAGAACAGTCAATTAGGTTTTTCATCTTATTTATACCCCCTTTCAATTCTTAAAATTCGATTTGTTTCCCAAGGAGCTTTCCATTCAAATTCTTCTTCTCTTTCTAAAGAAGTTTCGTATTTTTTTAATAATCTTAATTCTCTTCCAAGTCTTCTTCGATATAAATTTTCTTCGAAATCATTAGTTTCTGGGTTTCCCAAAAGATTTCTCAAAGATCGGATCCTTTTTGGGATTCCTGTAATTAAAGAATCTCGAAGGGAATTAGCATCATATTCTTTATCTTCTATTTCCAACATACTTACAAATATATCACTAATATCAAAATGTCCTGCTTTGATATCCTTCAGTATTTGTGTTTCGTTTTCCATTTTATTTTTCCTCCACTTGAATTTCATGTTTATAACCATCTAGATATCCATCTGGAATATCTACATAAGGTCTACTGTTAACTTGAACTTTTGGAAATTTTTTATCCCCAGTTTTATAGATAAAGCAATCTTCACTTTGGTATAATTCTTCCCAGCTTCCAGAATATTCTAAGGGTAATCTCGCTTCTAAGAGATTTCCAGGTACTATTGGTACAATTACAATTCCATTAGCTCCGATTGCATCTTCAGAAGTTACAAATTCCAGATGCCTCAAACCTTCTGAAAGAGATTCATTTATCACAGAAAAAATTTCCAGCGGGCTATCTTTTAATAACCTATATGCTTCTGTGTTGTTTCCTTTTATTGGTATATTTGTTTTCATTTTATTTTTTCTCCAATTTAATTAAGTTAAATCCAGAGAAACTCTGGATGTGTTATGACTTAATAATAACTACAGTATATTCTCCTACTTAAACACTTGTGGTGGTAACCACCACCAAAAGAAATATAAACAGAAATCTCCTCTTGCTTTTATGCATGAAGATTTATTGAGAGAATTAGGACTAAGTTCAAATGAAGCAAAAGTTTACACAACTTTGTTAAAATTAGGCGAAGCCGCTGTTCAGCAAATTTCAATTAAATCAAAAGTTCATCGAAGAAATGTCTACGATGCATTAACTAAACTCGTCGAGAAAGGACTTGTTTCAGAGTTATTTATCAAAGGAGAAAAAACATTCAAGGCAATTAATCCAGAAAATCTCCTTAATCTGTTAAAGGAAAAAGAAAACAAACTAAACAAGATTCTTCCTGAATTAAAAGAGGTTTTTGAAAGAGAAGAAGAAAAAGAAGAAGCATATTTTTATCGAGGAATAGAAGGATTCAAAAATTATTTTAATGACATTCTAAAGACAAAAGAAACAGTTTATTTTATTGGAGCAAAAGCTTTTTGGTTAGATGAAAGACTTCAATACATTCTTCCACACTTCGAAGCAGAAAGGAAAAAGTTAGGGATTAAATTTAAACATTTATTTGATGATGAAATAAAGAAACAAAATCCAGAAATACTAAAACTCGTCGGTAAACCTTATAAATTTCTCCCAAAAGAATATTCTTCTAAAACCGCAATTGATATCTTTGGTCCTTATGTTGTAACTTTTGTTGGAGTTAAACCTGGAGCTTTAGAAGAAGAACCCTTAATGTTTGTTTTGAAAAGTCAAAAACTTGCCGACGGATATAGAAAATATTTTCAATTCATGTGGGATAATTGTAAAGAGTAAATATCATTTTAATAAAACATCATAAATGCCAAAACACCCAACAACCCCAACAAAATTAATGAAAGAATAATTACTGTCCAAATTGGGAAATTCTTTTTTGTTTTAGATTTATTTCCATACCTCGAGACTTCCTGTTTGGCTTTCCCCCTATGCTGAAAAGTTTTTTTAGGTTGTTGAAATTCTTTAACAACAGGGCGAGCAACAGGAATTTTCCTCTCAGCCTTCGCAACAACCCCCTCAACCTTTCTAACAACTTGCTCGCTCTTTGTTGCGGGTTTACCCCCCTGAAGTCTTTGAACTTCTGCAGCAGCCCCCTCAATTTCTCCCTTAGAATAACCCGCGTTAAAGAAACTCATCATTGCCTGCTGTAAACTTTCGCCTCGCGAAACCGCGTGCATTAATCCATTAACTAATGATTGATTCATTTTATTTATTTTTGTATCCAAATAATTTATTATATGTTGGATGATCTATGATGCTTAGAATAAATAATAATATGTCAACTTGATTTCCTTCAATTGTATAGAGCATTCTCCAATAATTTGACAGCTCAACACGATATAAATTTTTTATTCCTATTTTTTTAAATTCTTTAGGAATTAATCTTTTAGCAATGGGATTTCCATATTGTGGATTTGCTTGTAAAAATTCTTTAACTCTTTCTACAGAATTCAAAATACTTTTTGCCTCTTTATCATTTCTTTTTTTTAATTCTAAAAAACTTTCTTTAGCTTGTCCTTTAAGAAAAATGCTTACCTCTTTTCCAAACATTTTATAATCTCATAGCTCCTTTTAACATTTTTTTTAAGTGTTCAGGATTATCACTTTGAATCCATTGCACCCCTTTTGGCCCATAAATTATTTTATTACTTTCCCATAAATATTCGAGAATTATCATTAATGTTTGATGCATAACTTGTCGAGGGAGTTTCTTTTTTATGTCTGCAATTTTCATAGGCAAATCACGATGCTTTTTCAAAAAATCTTCAACCATTAACACCGTATTCAAATTGGGATATCTTTTAATTTTATTTTTCTCTTTCAAAGATAATTCATTTTTACTTAACTTCATCATTTGTGTTGCCATTTTTATATCAATTGATACTTATATGATATATTTAGATTATTTAAATGTTTGGAAATATTACTAGTTTGTAATTATGAAATAGTAACATATAGAAAGATTTATAAAGTTTAATTTTTATCTTTTTACATGAAAGCAGAAGTAGGAAGAACATATTTGACAGGAATTCCCCATCAAGGAGAAGAAATAATTTTTCAACATCCTGCATTCAGAGGAACTTTTGGAAATGTTGCTCAACAAATATAGCACCCCTCAAAAGTTTTTAGGTTTTTTTAATAAATAATCATAACAGC
>CAZRXO010000009.1:0-25386 GCA_964604105.1 Candidatus Woesearchaeota archaeon
TTAGAATTGATAGATTTTTCGGTTAAGCCGAAAAATTAAATTGGGGTGCTATATAGATAATATCAAGGCAGATATAGCTCCCATCTTAGATAAATTTTCTGGAAAAAAATCACTGTTAATCGAGATTGAGATAATTGCAGTTCCAATTAAAATTAATAAAATATTTTGTTTGTTCAATAGATGGTTATATTCTAAATCTTTAATATTTTTTTCTTTTAATTTTTCATCTTTCATTCTATTGTGCCTCTATAAGATAAAATAACCCTAAAAATAGTAAAATTATCCCTGTAAAAAAAGAATCCAATTTAATACTTTCAATGATATTTGTTACTGGCTTTATTATAATCATAAGTAAACCTGTTAAAATAAATATTAATGAGCCAAATGTTTGATTTCTCTTGTTATTAAATGGAAACATTACAATATTTTCACCCCCCTTATCTTTTAAGATATAATCCTTTATATTCTTTTCTTTTTGTCATGATCTATCTGGGAGAATTTAGTTTTTAATTATTGTGTTTATTTTTTAATTATTTTCCTGATTATTAAGATGATTATTAATAATATTAGCAATACTAATCCATATCTTGCTAATAAACCCTCTACTATTCCTATTAGATACATTAATGAAAACCCCATAATTTTTATAATCCTTATTTATTTTTAAATTCTTGGGTAATCTATTGAAAATACATCCCTAACCATTTTTTTTGGAGAAAGATAGAGTTTTATAAATATTCTTCCTCGAGTAATGTTATAGTGTAATTAACATTTTTTTCTAAATTAGGATTATAAAATATAATACCTCCACTCGAAACATTACAATTGATTATTTCAAAATCTTTGTTTTCAAAAAAACAATTAGGGTAATTTGAATATTCCTCATCTTGTATGAATTTACTAAAATCTTCTTTAGAAGGGACAAAATAAACACTTATTGGGTTAGTGCTTTCAAATTGTATGCTTATTTCTCTTGATTTGTCTTGTTCAGAAAATTGAAAAAATGTTCCATAATTTTGACTTAAATTTCCGATAAATATATCTTTTTGGATTAAAGAGTTATTTTCCATTTGTCCATTATTTAATATATTAATGAGAACGACCCATAAAATTCCAATTATTATAAATGCCCAGAATAAGATTCCAATTGTTATTCCTGCAATAGCTACGCCTTTTCCTTTTAATTTTTTTGTTTAATTTGACTTAAAGATATAAAACCAAAAATAATTGCAAGTGTGCTCCCAATAAAATTAATTAGGGGGATAAAAAAACATAAACTTAAAATTAAGCTTATAATCGCTAATCTAGAAGTTTTTATTTTCTTTTTCATTTATCTTTTTTAAGTAAAAGCTATTTAAAAATATTCTCTTTAACTATCAAAACAATTATTTTGTGTGTTATCTCATAAAACTTAATAAACTAATTTTTCCCTAATTAATTATGGATATTGTGGAGACAGCTGAAGAGATGATTGATGACACCTCTGGGAAAGTTGCTATTGATTCTCGAAAAGCAGATTGGCAAAAAAAGATTTTTAAGTGGTTCAAAGACCCGTGGAATGTTTTGCTTTTTGTTGTTTTGGCTTTTGCTGTTTTGATTAGGATTTATTATTTTTTTCAAACAATGAATCAGCCGTTTTGGTGGGATGAAGCGTGTTATGGAATTTTAGCGAAGAGTTTGATTTCAAGCACTTTTGATACAAATCCTCTTGTTGTTGGAGAGTGGATTATTCGTTCGCCGTTGCTTTCTGTTTTGTGGGGGATTTTTATGTTGTTTCATTTGCCTGAAAGTGTGACGAAATTTTTCTTGGAGTTTTTACCTTCGATAATTTCTGTGTTCTTTGTTTATTTAATTGGAAAAGAAACTTTTAATAAAAGGGTTGGAATTTTTGCGGCTTTTATTTTTGGGGTTTTGTGGGTTCATTTATTTTTTACTATGAGATTATTAACTGATGTTCCTTCAACTGCCTTGGTTTTTTCGAGTATTTATTATTTTATTCGTGCAACAGGGAAGCAGTTTAATTATAAATTTTATTTGATTTCAATGGTTCTTCTTTCTTTGGCGATGGTTATGCGGTCTTTGAATGCTGCGGTGTTTTTTATTTATTTAGTTATTTTGATTTTTCGAAAGCAATTGTATTTGAATAAACTGAAGTTTTGGATTTATAGTTTGATTGGTGTTGCTTCTATTTTGA
Organism: Candidatus Woesearchaeota archaeon; assembly: GCA_964604105.1. GTDB lineage: Archaea > Nanobdellota > Nanobdellia > Pacearchaeales > GW2011-AR1 > CAYZVU01. The sequence goes on from CAZRXO010000009.1 coordinate 2,195, forward strand.
TTATGTTTTTGATGAATTTTATTTTTCAAGGAAGTGTTTTTCCGTCGTTGAATAAACTAGGTGTAGATATGGGTGGTGTTAGTAAGCCGATTGCTTGGTGGGTGATTAATTATATTCCTCTTTATTTTTTGAAAGTATTTTTTGTATTTTTCTTGATAGGGTTGGCTTTGATTTTGTTTGAATTAATTTTAGGATATGATAGAATTTTTCGAGAAGAGAAATATAAGAATTACTTGATTTTGATTTTGGTGTTTGTTTTCTTTTTTGGATTTTTTATTTTTTATTTGAAGGCTGCTGAAGATAGGTATCTTCTTCCGGCGGCTGTAAGTATGGTTTGTTTTGTTGGTTATGGAATTGATTTTTTATATAAATTTATTTTCAAATATCATAAGCAATTAGCTTTAATTGTTGTGTTGGGAATTTTGATTTGGGGTGCTGTGCCTCAAATGGAGCAGGCGAATTCTACGATAATGAATAAGATTGCGAGCTTCGGAGAGATTAAAGATGGGTTGGAATGGTTGAAACCTTTTTTGGCAGAAGATGATTTGGTTGTTGCAAGTGGTTTGGACCCTTATGCAATTTATTATGCTGATTTGAATATATCCTCAGGAATTAACGAGAATAATACTTATGTTATGGATAATGCAGATTATATTATTGTACATGCTTTTCCAGGAGATAATCCTTTGATTCAAAATTATGTTATGGAACACCAGAATGATTGGAAAGTTATGAATGCTTGGTTTTATGACGAGCAGAAGACTCAAGCGGTTTTTGTTGTTTATGGTAGAGTGTAATAATCCTTATAAAAGATTTCTTTTTTGTTTAGCATATGAAAGATAATGTTAATATTAAATTTTTAGGAGAAGATAAATGGAAATATGTTCCTCGGCAAAAACTTTGTATAGATTTAATTCAAAAGATAGGTCTTTCAGAGGGTGCTACTGTTTTGGATGTGGGGGTGGGTGATGGATCTTTTTTGAACATTCTTGATAAAAGGTTTCATCTTGATTGTTATGGATTAGAATATTCAAAAAAGTTAATTTCTGAATGTAAAAATAAAAATATTAAATTTAAAATGGGGAATGCTGAGAAAAAGCTTCCTTATAATGATAATTTCTTTGATTTAATTCATGCTTCAGAGCTTATCGAGCATCTTTGTAATGTAGACAAATTTTTAAATGAATGTAATCGAATTTTAAAGCATGGGGGAACTCTTTTGATAACAACACCTAATCTGGTAAGTTGGTATAATCGAATTTTATTTTTATTTGGGAGGCAACCAATATTTTTGGAAACCAGTACTCAAAGTGGAGAAGTTGGAATGGGGTTTTTAAATAAATTAAAATTAACTAAGGAACCTTTTGGTCATATAAGGAATTTTAATTATTATTCTATGAAAGATATCCTTAAATTGCATGGATTTAAATTAACTAATTTTTATGGGGTTGACTTTGAGCATTTTCCCAAAAAATTAGTTTTTATTGAAAAGTTTTTTAATCTTTTTCCAAGATTATCTTCTATAATGGTAGTAAAGGCTGTGAAAATTAAACCTAAAATTAACTTGAGGAAATCTTTGGAGAGTTTTGGATTTCCATTAATAGAAGATGATAATTAATTTTAGGTTTAATTTTTTATTACAATAATCCTTATAAAATATACTTCTGAAGAATCTTCATGAGAAATAAAATTTACCTTGTGTTTCCACATGAGAAAACATCATTTGTTCGGTTGTCAATTTCGCTTCTGGCGGTTGGGACGACTTTGAAAGAAGCAGGTTATGATGTGCAGATTGTTGATATGCGGTTTCAGGATTATGAGAATTTTGATTATAGCGACTCTGTTTTTGTTGGGTTGACAAGTTTTACTGGGACAACTTTGAAAAAGGGGATTGAGTTTTCAAAATATATTAAGGAAAAATATCCTAATGTTCCTGTTGTTTGGGGCGGGGTGCATGCTTCGATTTTGCCTGAGCAAACAATTCGAGAAAAATATATTGATATTATTGTTCGGGGCGAGGGAGATATTACTGCTGTTGAGTTGGCGGATGTTCTTTCTGGAAAAAGCAAGAAGAAATTGAATAGTATTGATGGTTTGACATTTAAGGAAAATGGAAAAATTGTGCATACTAAAGAACGGAAGTTTGTTGATATGAATAAATTGCCTGTGCCTGATTATAGTCTTGTTGATTTGTCGAGGGCAGAGACGACTTTGGGGCATTTTCCGTATAATGGGAGTCGGGGTTGTCCTCATCGGTGTAAGTTTTGTTTTAATTTGAATTTTCATCATCGGCTTTGGAGAGGAGTTACTGCAGAGAGAGCTATTAGTGATATAAAGAGAATTGTAAAGATTGCGAATCCGCGGGGAATTGAATTTACTGAGGATAATTTTTTCACAAGTCAAGAAAGAGTCAGAAAAATTGCACAAGGAATTTTAGATAATAATTTGAAATTAACAATGGGTGCGAGTTGTAGATTAGATTATCTTTCTAAGTATGATATAGAGTTTTTGAAATTAATTAAGAAAGCAGGTTGGGATTTAATTGCTGGAGGTGCTGAATCTGGTTCGCAGAGAATTTTGGATTTGTTGAATAAAGATATTAAAGTTGAGGATACTTTGGAAAGTGTTAAGAAAGCGAAAGAAGCAGGAATTAAATTATGTTTGAGTTTTATTTATGGTGTGCCTGGGGAAAAGAGAGAAGATGTTTTGATGACCTTGGATTTAATTGACAAGTGTCGAAAGATTGACAAGAATGTCGAGGTGAATGGGATTTTTGCTTTTACGATTTACCTTGGAGATCCGCTTGTTGAAGATTGCAAGAAATTAGGATTTGTAGAACCAAAGAGTTTGGGAGATTGGGCGAATCATAATTTGTCTGATTTTAACACGCAAGTTTGGTTGAGTGAAAAAGAAAAAGATTGGTTAAAGACAATTGGACATATTATTAGATTTAATTATTTTAATCAAACTGGGAGAGTTTATGAGAACTTGACACATAAGTGGCATTATATTCCATATATCGTCGGTAATTTTATGTTTAGTGTTTCTGCGAAATTTAGATGGAAATTTAGATTTTTTGATTACGCTTATGAATGGAAATTATGGAATTGGGTTAAGGAGAGGTATTTGGGTCATTTTTAGATATTTTTCAAAAGCTTCCCTGCAATTTTCTCCTCCCCAAATTTCTCAACACTCTTAACTAAAACATTTTTATCCCATTTCTTCTCCAGCGCTTTTTCTATTTTTTTAACTAAGTCATCAATATCATAAGGCTTTGCAAGAAATCCATTTTTGCCTTCGCTGATTATTTCTGTTGGTCCACTTCCATCGTTCCAAGATATAGCTGGTGTTCCGCAGGCAATTGATTCAACAAGTGAAAGTCCGAATCCTTCGTTTGGGCAAATTGAAATTGTTAATTCTGCCAAATTGTAAAGTTTGAGTAATTCATAGACTTCAAGGTTTCCTAAAAAAACTATATTTACTTTTTCTTTGTCTGCTTGTTTCTGTAATTCTTGTTTGAGTTTATCAGCTACTATCCCTGCAATAACTAATTGGAATTTTTTGTCTTTTAATTTTGAGACAGCTTCAATCAGCCAGTCGATTCTTTTTTGTTGGACAACTCTGCCACTGAATAAAATAAATTTGTCGAATATTTTGAAATGCGCGATGTCTCTTTTTGAGAAATTTTTTATTTTGAATTCTGGATTTAGAGTCGAGTAAAGCACTGTTGCTTTTATGTCATAAACTTCTTTGAGTTTTTTTGCGACAGACTGGCTTGCTGCGAAATATGTTTTTGCGTTTTTTACAGCGAGGTTGTCAAGTTTTTGAAATGGTTTTCTTAAAATGTTTTTTACTAAAAAGTAAGCAGCTTTTCTTTTGATATCATTTTTTGCCCAGGTTAAATCAGCATCGTAGAGGAATTTTGGGGGGTGGTGTAAGTGAAGTATGTATGGGATTTTGAATTTTTTTAGTAATTTGTAGCAATTGTATGACGACGGGAAAGTGTGGCAAATTATTAGGTCAGAGTCTTTTAGTTTTTTGTAATCTGTTCTAAGAATGCTTGTTGAAATTTGTAGGGTTTCATTTTTTATTGGGAGTTTATTATATTCCATTACTTCAAAGTCGTTGAACATTTCTTTTTTTAATTTTTCATCAACATAAGCAAAAGCCAATTTCACTTCGTGGCCTGCTTTTTGCAAGGCTTGTGCTTGGAACTTCATTACTCTTTCGATTCCTCCTGGTTCAGAAAGAAATGCATACATTAGTGTTATTTTCATTTTATTAATAATTTGAAATTTAATTATTTGTTGATTTAATTTATTTTTTTATCAAACCAAATCTATGTTTGAAGATTAACCAAACCATGCCGAGGCCAATAACGAAAGTTCGTTTGAAGTCGCCGGTTGCAGAGGATTGCCCTACTCGTCTTAGGTATCGAACCGGAATTTCTATGAAGGGGATTTTGTTTCTAATAACTTGAAGCATCATGTCTGGATTGAATTCCATGCCAGTGATTGTGAATTTGTGTTTGATGTGGTTGTATGCTTTTCTGTTAATTAATCTATAACTGCAACCGACATCAGAAAGGAAGTTTGTGCCGAACATAAACTCGATTATTTTTGCGACCCCGAAGTTTCCCCATTTTAAATACCAGCCCATATTTGCACCTTCTCCGACCATTATCGAAGTTGTTCGTGTTCCAAAAACAACAGGGAAATTATCAGAGTATGCTAAAAGTTTTATGACATCATTTGGGTCAAAAGTTGAATCTGGTTCGGACATTAAAATCAGGTCGCCGGTTGATTCGTGCAGTGCTCTTCGGTAGCCCCAGCCAAACCCCTGTTTAGGTTCGTGAAAATATTTTGCTTTTGTTTTTTTGATTTCTTCTTTTGTTCCTGCGACTGCATTATTGTCCACAGCCACAACTTCGTCAACATAGCCTGTTTTGAATAATCCATCAATGAATTCTCGAATAGAATCTTTTTCATTGTAGGTTGAAAATACCACAGAGACTTTTTTCCCTTTCCACATAGGATGAAATCTTGATTTTGATTTATATAATTAGTTGTGGTGGAATGGATGTTTTTCTTTGTTACAATAATCTTTATAAGATTAATTTTGTCTGAATTTTTATGAATACGAATATGCCTAATGAAATATTGAATCATTTTAGAGCGAGATATGAGTTTGTGCGAAGAACTTTGGTTAGTGAAAAAGTTGACGATGGTTTGAATGATTTGAAGAAGCAGGGTTATTCTGGACAAGGAATTGATGATTTGCTTGTTTGTGATAATGTTTGTGTTGTCCCTCGAAGTTTAAATCGTCTGAATATTGTTACTTGGAATATTGCAACAGGAGATAAGTTTGATGAGATTTTAAGATACCTTCGTGATTTAGATTCTTCAATTGGTATTGATATTCTTACATTGCAAGAAGTGGGAATTAATTGTCCTTCAAAAAAAGGAAAGAGTTATAGGAATGTGTTTAATGATTTATGCGAGGGGTTGGAGTGTTCAGGGATTTATGGGGGTGCTATGTATTTTCTTGACGAGAAAATGAATCCTTATTTACACGACGGAAAATTGCAACACATTGGGGAAGCAGTATTATCTAAGTTGCCAATTGATTTTGGCCATTCTAAATTAATTAGGTTTCCTGCGCTTTATGATTGGAGAAAACATATTGTGCCCAAATCTAAGAATTTTATTAATTCAAAACGGGTGGGCGGAAGAATTGCTGTGACAGCTCCTGTAAATATTGGAAAAGAGATTTTAGTTTCGTCGGTTCACTTAGAAGATAAAGCGTTCCATTGGGAAAAGGCAAATCAAGTTAAATATTTAATGAGAGAATTAAGATCTTGCATGACTTACAATCAAATTGCTGCAGGAGATTTTAATACTTTTTTTGGTAGGTTTGGATTAATTGATAATGAGTTTTATGAAAATGGTTTTAAGAGAGCGAATAAATCAATTTCAACTTCAAAAAGTTTACCATTTAGATTAGATAATGTTTTTTATAGAAATAGTGGGTTTGATTTAGTTAGATTTACTGTGGATAAATCTGTGAAATATTCAGATCATTATCCTTTGATTGCAGAGTTTAGGAAGGTTTAATTCTTAAAAATAATCAGTAATCTTTAATTTGAATTCCATCCAAATTATCCAGAATAAGAGCAAAATACCGTCGATGGTCGGCATTATAATTTGTTGAAGTCCCACTGGAAAGATATTGATTAACCAAAATCCAATTTGATAATGTAAAAAAGGATAAAAAGGCTTTATTGTTCCTGATACTATTACATCAAGAATTAAATGTAATAAACTTCCTGCTGAAAGAATAAAAAAGATAGTTGGTAAATGAAGGTGTCTTTTTCCGAATTCTTTATTTTTTAATTTAAGCTTCCAACAAATTAATCCTACTCCGAATAAAATTAATGGAACAAAAACTGTGTGCAGAAATGTTCTATGAATTTGTTCTATTGTAAATCCAAATGGATAGAGAAGATAAACAAATAAGAAATCAAAATCTGGGAGAATTGCTCCGATAGCTGCAATTAAAATATAATATCTTGGAAATTTTTTATTATCTCTAATAAAATACTCTCGAAATAATTCAATTAATATTATTGCTAATAAAATGTGTGTTGTTGCGTAAGGCATTTTTTTAGAAAGTGAAAGAATCTTTTAAACTATTCGTTTTTATAAAATTTTTCTCAAAAATTCCCACTACAATCTCGACCATTCGGTCGAAAACCCACCCTTATTACGGCACGGAATTCCAGGGAAGTTAGTTGAGAAAAATTTTCTTATATTCTATAAATATAAAAATCTCCAATTATTTTTTCTGGTTCTTTGTCGTCGATAGGGTAATATTTTACAATATATTTTGCTTTTTGTAATTCCTGTTCTGGGGGGATTGGTGAATAAAGTCCAGAATATAGTCCATCTGGCCAGAATATTGGATTATCCATTTTTGGATTTGTGTAAGATGTTTTGAAATATTCTGCGAGATATTTTGGAGAAAAATTTAATTCAGGTAAATTGTGGTCGTTATTATAAAATGGTCTATCAAGATAATATCCAATTGCATAGGGGCAAATTACTGAATCATTTATTTCTGTGTGTTGTTTTATATACGTTGCTGTTTCGATTATTTTTGGTTCATTATTGATTAGTTGAAAATTAAAATAAAAACAATAAACTAAAGTTAATGCAATTAAAATTAAAATCAACATTTTTCTTTTTTCTTTTAGGAAAAATACTAAGAGAATTGGAAGTGATGCTAAAAGATTGAATGCAAAATCAGGCAGATTTGTTGAAAAGATTAATCCCTTGCTACTATAAATTGCAGGTTGTGGCGAGAGCAAAAGCAAAATGAAAAATGAGATAATTGAACTTAGAAAAACTATGATGAATTCTTTTTCTTCGATTGTTTCCTTTTCTAAATTTTTATAAATAAAAATTGAAATTAAGATTATTATCCCTGGAAGAATTGTCATAAAATACCGAGGATAACCAAATGCAGGTCTGGGCATTAATAAAAATAAAATAAAAATTGGAAGAATGTAAAGTAAAAGTATTTTGATTAGTTTTGTTTTTTTATTGAATAGGTGGAAGATTGCCCAGATTCCAAGAATTGTTGCGGGAAAAGTGAAGAGTCTTATGAATTGTGCGATGTTTAGGAAAAAACTTGGAATGTAAACTGCGAGGTTTGAAAATTGTTCTGCTCCGAGGTTTGCATTGTGTGAAAGAAATGAAAAAAAGTTTCCGGGTTCAAAGATTGTACTATAAATTGTCCAGGTTCCTAAAAATAAAATAGCGACGGTGATTCCATTAAGGAGATATTTTGGAAAATATTCTCGAAGGTCTTTTTTATAGAGATAATATGCCCCGATGAAGATATAAGTTAAAAACATCATCGGGTATCGATTGTAGATTCCAAAGAAAAGAAAAATTCCTGAGAGAATTAAATGCAAATTTGTTTTTGTTTGATAATGCCTTAGTGTGAAATAAACAAATCCAAATACAAAAAAAGTTGAAAGTGCATCAATGTCAATTAGAATTGACGAGGATAAAACATAGAAGTTTATTAAGAAAAATGCAGAAGCGATTAATCCAATTAATGCACCTGGTTTTTTCCCGATGATTTTGAAACAAAAAAGGAAAATTAAAATTGCAGTTAAAAGCGAGAAAACAATGTTTAAGCTTCGTGCAGTTATTTCTGTTATTGGGAAAATTTTAAATAAAAATGCCAGCGAATAAATATACATTGGAGGGTGCCAGAGTGCAAGTTTGGTTTGTTCTTGTTCTGATTGATAAAAAACAGGATGTCCTGTATTTGCGATTGCAATTCCTGCTTTGATAAATTCTGTTTCTTCTGCAATAAATTCATTGTTCAGCGAGGCTATTCTAAAGAAAATCCCAAATATAATTAATGCAATCAGTAGAAATATTAAAAAATCTTTTTTCATTTTGCTTTTCTAAATTTTTGGGTTTTAAATCCCGCCAACCACCCCCTGCCCACCCGACCCGAATTGAAGAAATAATAAAACCCAAAAATTAATTAATATTTTAATAAATTCCTCCTTTCATTTTATTACTCCCAATTCAATATGAATTTCGTATGTTGGCAAAATCCAGCAAAAAAATCTTCCGTATATTTTTGGAGAAATATTGACAATTGAACTTAGCAATTCATTGAATGGCGAGAGGAGTTTGTATTTTTTTTCGCCCATTCCTGTGGAAGTTCTTTCTCCGAAAAAATTGAATTTTCTGTTGAGGATTTTGAATTTTGAATTTTTGTAAAATGAATTTTCTGTGAAATAGTCAAAAGTGAAATAGGAAAATAATCTTTTGTGGGTGGGGTCTCTATAAGAATCGCCACATGAAAAATGCGGGACAACGAATTTTATCTTTGCTTTGTTTTTGCAGATTCTCTTTATTTCATTCATTGTTTTTTCTAAATCTTCGAGATGTTCTAAAACATGGCTAGAAATTATTTCTTCGAATTCATTGTCTTTAAATGGCCAAGGAAATTTGTTTAGATTGTGGATTATATTCACCCCCGGCATTTTTATAAAATCAAGATTTACATAATCTTTTTTTATGTTTTTTCCACAGCCTAAATTTAATTTTTTCATTTTGTGTTTATATTTTTAGAAAGGATTTCAAATCCCGTCACTATCTCCCCTCGCTTTGCTCGCCCTCCAGAGTGAGATAAGGAATTAATGAAATCCTTTTTTATTCCTGATTTGCCCTTGCAAAATATTTTATTTTATTTTTTCTCCGGTTTTCATTTTACTTTACTTTTTGTTTATTAATTTATCTCCAATTGTTAATATGAACTTTATTGGTTTTAATATTTTTTCAAATGGAGAATATATTAATCGCAATCTTAAAACACCGAGGAACATTTGCATCGGAGTTTTTGCAAGGTCTATTTTTGAATCTGCTTGGTCTGCCCAAATTGTTGGAATCTCTTTTATTTTAAAATTGTTTCTTTTGCAAAGATAGAGGAGGTTTATGTCAAATGCCCATTGTGTTAGATTTAATTCTGGAGTGATTTTTTCAATTGTTTTTTTTGTAAAAAGTTTTGCCCCGCATTGTGTATCTCGATAAGTGAATAAAAAGAAAGTTCTTACAATAAGATTAAATCCTCTTGAAATAAATCTTCTTAGTAATGTTTGTTTTTGAATTTGTGCGCCCTTAATCCAACGGCTTGCAATTATCCCATCTTTGTTTTCTATTTTTTGAATTAAATCGTAAAAAGCTTTTGGGGGGGTTGCCATGTCTGCATCTACAAATCCAATAAAATTATTTTCTCTTTTGAGGGTATCTTTAAATCCTTCAATTATTGCAAAACCTTTTCCTCCTTGTTTAAAATTTAGAATTCTTATTTCTTTGTGCTTTTTCTGGACTTGCTTGCAGATTTCAGGGGTTTTGTCTTTTGTATTATTAATTACAACAACTATCTCAATGTCTTGTTTTCTTTCTTTGAAATATTTTACATATTCCTCAAGAGTTCTCTTGATTCTTTTTTCTTCATTATATGCAGGGATAATTATGCTTACTTTCATTATTTTATGAAAAAAAGACTACCTATAAACATTATTATATTAGAAACCATAAGTGCTATTATATACTCTAGAATAGATGAATGGAAAAAAGCAAGAAGAACCACTTCTATGATTAAAAATGCGAAAAGTAAGTGCGATTTTTTGAGTTTTTCTGTTGAAAGTTTATAGATTAAAATAAGGTTAGTTAACGACAAAAATGTAAATGTAATCCCTGAAAAAACAAGGTAAGGTGCTATTTCAATATAAGCACTTCCGTAGAGGATTTTGATTATTAGTGTAGGTAGGAAAAAATATGCTAATATAGATATTCCACAAACTGCTAAGATTATTGCAAGTGATTTTTTGAATAAATCTGAGCTGTCTTTTTTTTGTTCTGTTTTTTCAGAAGTTAAGGGAAACATTGCTTTGCTGATTGCGAATGTTCCAAAATAAATCATTTTTCCGAGCATTGAGAGAACTGCATATTGTCCGGCTGTTTCTGGGGAAAAGAATCTTTTTGCGAGAATTATGTCGATGCTGAAAACTAAAAGTATGACCACCATTGTGATGAAGTAGGGTTTGCTTGTTTGGTATATTCCGTTGAATTCTGCAGGGGTTTTTTCAAGTTTTAGTATATCTTTATTAAAATAAAGTGAAAAAACTAATCCTGCGATGACTCCGATTAAAACTCCCCCGATTGCTCCGAAAACTGCGAATCCAAAAAGAACAAATGAGATTGCGAAAAATAATTTTATTGATGATTCAATTACCATGCTGTTTCCAAGGGCAGTGAATTTTTTTCTGCCTTGCAAAACTCCTCGTGCAATTGGTGAAGAAAATGAAATAAAAATAATAATGTTTGTTAAGAAAATCAGCCAAAAGTTAATTTCTAAAAATTTTGCTACAAAGATTGAAATTAATGCAACGAGGATGAAAATTAATAAGGCTATTTTGAAGCCTTTTTTTAAGGATTTATTCATCAGAAAATTTATTTTTCCTTTTTCATCTTTCGCATTGAATTTTGAAGTGTATTTTGTTATAAGATTTTGAATTGCTTCCGAGGGGATTCCGTAAATATAAACAATTGACATTAAAACAGCGAGGACACCATAATCTGCTGGGCCGAGAAGTCTTCCCATTGAAAAGTGAAAAACAAAATTAAGCAAATTAAATAAGTTCATTGTTATGAACAACACGATTGCACCTTTTCCGAGTTCACTTGATAAAAACTTTTTTAGCATCTTTTGTTTAAATTTTTTGAAAAGGATTTCAAATCCTGCCAACCATCCCCCGCCTACCTCGCTTTGCTCGTCCTACCTGAATGAAAGACTGAATTAGTGAAATCCTTTTACTTTATATTCTCCAATTTTTATTTTAAATCTTCCATTTTATATGAAAATATATTGTCTGAAAAGAAGTAAGGCTATAAGGATTATGGCGATTTGAAATGTATTGATTAAATATACAACATCTTCTTCATAGGCTTTTTTCTTGAATTTTTTTAGTATGAAAATTGAGAGGTGTGTTAATCCATAAATTTTGTTGTAGGGCATTTCAAGGCTGTTGTCAGGGTTGGGTTTTCCGAAAGATTGTTTTTTGAGATTTCCTCTAAGTTTGAGAATTGTTTCAAGTATGTAAGGGATAAAAATAAAGATTGCGATTCTTTCAAAGTTTCCGAGGATAGCCATGATTGCAATGAGCGCTCCGATTGAATAGGTCATGATGTCACCAGGGAAAATTCTTGCGGGGAATTTGTTGAAAATGTAAAATGCTAAGAGTGATGCGACCATGCATAGTCCTATGATTGTTAGCCAAGAAGAACCTGTTTGGTATGCGACAAAAGATAAAAAACTAAGGATTATGATTCCTTGACTTGCTTCTAAGCCGTTGAAACCTGCGAGGAAATTGTAAGTTGTTGTTGCTCCGAGAATTCCTAATGGGATAAATATTAATGGATAAATTAATCCTAATTGAATGTTTCCTAAAAACGGAAGAGCAATTTCTTGATGACCTGCATTGATTACAATTAAAGGAATTGCCGCGAAGAGAACCAGGAAAATTCTGAATCTCACTGAAAGTCCTGAAACAGAAAGTTCTTTTCCATTGTGTTTTCTGAATTCAAAGAAATCGTCTGTTAGACCAACTAAGGCGAGAATTAATATTGAAGATAATAATGCGAATATTTGTGTGCCGACACCGTCTTCTTGAATTATAAAAGTTCTTACTGCAATGTAAAATAAAACACCAAGGACAAAAGCCATGACTACTACGAGTCCGCCTGACGATGCGACATTTTTAGGATGATTGTATTTGTTCATGTCTTCCCAAACTAAATTTGCTTGTGTTGTTTTTCTAATCCATTTTGGGAGAATCGCGAGTGTGACAAAGAAACTGATTAGGATTGATATTATTAGCAACTCTTTCATGAGAATAATTGTAAAAGTTGGTTTTTAAATTTTAGTGAGGGGGAATAGTGGGAATGTTTTTCGTGCAGTAATTCCCTCCCAAAACTTTGCGAGGTCGCAAAGGTCCCGCCCTTGGGATTAATTAGCCTGCATGAAAAATAAATTGAATTTAGGAATTGCTCGCTTCACTCGAAGGGTGTTAGTTAATATTATTGTGTAGAATTTAGAAGTAATGGGGGAATCTTTTGTATTGGAATAAATGCTTCTGGAGAAGGATACATAATCCAATTGAATATTCTTAATCCAGCTATTATAATAAAAATCCATCCCAATCCCTTTTTCCAACTTTTTTGAGAAGATTCTAATTCCTGTTTTTTTATTGATTCTAAATAAAAAAAGTAAAACCATAATGAAAAAGGGATCAATAAAGGTAACCAATATACAAGGTGTAAAAAACCTATTAAGATTAATTTTATTAGCTCCATTTTGTACCTTCCAAATCTCTTTTTTTATCCATAATAATCTTTAGTTCTTAATGTATATAAATATTTGTAGTTCATAATTTCCAATCTAAATATTTTTTTGTCGGTAAATTTATATAAGTTTCTTTCTATTTTTCATAATGACCCAATGTGATTATTGTAAGAAAACCATAAAGGATTTACCTTGGAATTGTAGAAGGTGTGGGAAATCTTTTTGTGGAAAACATAGACTTCCAGAATCTCATGATTGTCAAGGTGTTAAGCATAAAAATTTCTTTAAACCATTAATAAAAAAATCCAAATCAAAATCTGAAAGAAGTAAAACTAAATCTTACGAAGGCAATTATGAGATGTATCTCCCTGAAAGAAAAAAGCATAATTCATCTCATCGCCATCATAGAAATTTTAATTCAAAGAATTTTTTCAGTAGATATGTTTATCCTAGAATACAAGGGAAAGTAAGACCCCCCTTAATGCAATTCTTACTTATTTTCTTAATTGGAATTGTTTTAAATTATGTTTACTATCAAACATTTTCATTAACTTATCTTTTCATTGGGGGAATTAATGAATGGCTTAGTGTTCTTATGCCTACATTAAACTATGGTTTGGGAGGGGGTTACAATTTATTTTATTTGATTATTAATGGAATTTATTATGTATATTTTTATTATAGTTTTGTCCTAGTGATTTATCACACAATCACAAATTTAAACAAAAGAGATACTTGGGTTATGCTTGGTTGGTTTGCTTTAATCCTCTGGGCTTTAATTCATTTTTTTCCGCAAATAGTATAACTTTTTAAATAATTAGATATTATTCTTACAAAGATGAGAAGTCAACAAAAACCAATAAATGAATTTACTATGAAAGATTGGAAAAATTTTGGAATTTATCTAGTTTTATTAGGCTTGATTATTATGTTTCTAGGAAAAGAATGGCAAGTGGGGGGTAGTTTATTTTTAGTAGGAATAATTTTTACAGCAATTTTTCAAGGACCAAAATTATTCAAAATTTTAAAAAAGAAACATTGGTAACATGAAAGAAAATAAAACATCAGAAAAAATAAAGCATTTTACAAAAAGAAAATGGAAAGATTTTAGTGATTGGTTTGCTGACAAGGAACATATCCATAGTAAATTAAATAAAAATGTATTTTTTCATGATTTACTTAAGATTATTGGCTTAATTTTGATTTTCTTAGTAGTTTATTCTAATCTAGATAAATTAAATCAAATTGTTTTAATTTTCATAAAAATTGGTTCATTATTACAACTTGTTCTACTTTTCTTTATTTTAAGAAAAGCTTGGCACTTAACTAAAAATCTTAAATATTCTTATCGAGGGTTAAATCATGGAACAAAGGCAATAATCGCAATAGTTATTGTTCTCTTACTTTTGTTTGCTTTCTTGAATCAAGATAAAGTTATAACATCAATTACCCAAGCTTATGAAGAAGCTAATTTTAGTAAGCTTAACCCTGTTCAGATCTCAGGAAATTTTAGCTTAGGAAATTTTAGTTTCTCTAAACTTTCTCAAGATATAAACACTTGTCCACAGATTAATGTTCCTATAAATTTTTATGGTTATGACAGCTACGATGGAACTATTGGAAATATACGAGGAGAATTTTATGAGGAGTGGACTATAAAGGGTCAAGCTACTTGTAGAAAAGGGAATAAAGAAGGTGAAAATTTAAATAAGTATTATTGTGGTGGATATACTTACTTTTTTGGAATCGGGGAGGTTAATGCTTATGTAGAAAAAACAACTATTTTGCCCAATGGAGACATTGGAAAAACTTACAAATATGTAATATGGAATATCTACGATGAAAATAAAAACTTTGTAGAGACTAAATGCTTAGGGGACCCAGACGAATTTGATGAAAAGCAAGCGAAGGCATTTTATAATGAGTTACAAAAATGGAGCTAAAATGCTTAAAGAAGTAATTTCTGTAATTGAAGGAATTTTAGCAGGAATATTAATTTGGTAAGTTTTCATTCCAACCTTTTTTGATTTAGCAAAAACAGAAATTAGTTATTGGGCTTATTATGGTTTATTTTGTTTTATTCTGAGGGTAGTTGTGGGAGAATACAAATCATATAAAGAAAATCAATTAACTTAGTTAGCTTCTCATTTTTTTGGTTATTTAGTATAGATTTATAATTCTTACAATTCCCAGCTCAAATATTTACTTGAATCTTTATCTAAATATTTTTGTCTTGTTTCGTCGGTGATGGAAAATCCTTCAGGATAATCAATTTCCCAGATTTTTATTGGGCCTTGGATTCCTTGATAGTAAATGAAATCTCCGAGTTGCATGCCTTGGTTTTCGAGGCTTTCAATTATTATGTTGTCTTCTGTGTGGGCGAGTTTGAAATTGGGGAAATTTTTTAGTGGGTCGTTTAATATGTAAATTTGGGCGAGCATGCCTCGCATTAATCGAGGGGAAATGAACATTACTGCGCCTTGAGGATTTTGGTTTGCACCTTGGCCTGCGACTGTTACTTTAGGGAAGACAAATGCTGTTGCTTCAATTCCTGTTTTAAAGTCTACAAAAATTTCATTGTTTATAGAAAGCCATCGCATTTTAACTTGGTATTGTTGATTTTTGTAAATCATTACAGCGTAGGGCTGGCTTGGTTGAATTCCTTGTTCTGTTGTTTCAAAAGGAATTACTATTGCTCCTATTCCTGTTTGACTTGCAGGTAAGAAAATTTCTTTTCCGCCTTGTTCAATTGTTAAATCCTCGTCGAGACCTGTGCCTCCAGTGTAGACATAAATTGTTTGGTTATTTGTTTCTTGAATTTGTGATTCATCTAATAAGAAGTAAGAAATCCACGAGACTCTGTCATAATTTTCGTCTGAACCAATACTTGAGAATGCTCCGTATTTCCCTATGTCTGAAGAATCAATTAAAAAGTGTGTTGTGTTGTGAGCATATAAAAATTCAAGCGTATCGTTTTGATTGTCGCCTGTTAAAACTAAACGACCCATCCAATAGTTCCAGAATGTTATTGCATTTCCTCCGTCGAGAACAGTTGCTCTTTCTCCAATTGATTGCACCCAATAACCATAATCCCACCAATGACCAAAGACTGCATTTTGCGGTGTTTCGTCTCTTACCCACTTCATTGCTTTTTGCCATTGCTGATTATAATAAGAAGGGACCATGTTGTAAGATTGAACCTTTACTTGTTTGTAAAATGAGACAAATGTGAAGATACTTAATATTAAAATTAAGATTGCAATTATTCCAAATAGCATTTTTTTGTTTTCGCCTTTTGATTTGAAGAATTTGTTTATTGATTCATAGCAGAGATAACTTACAAAAATTGCAGAGATTGGACCGAGGACCATTATTAATCGAACTGCACCTCTTGCACTGAAAATTGCTAATAAATATAAACAGAATAAAAAGATATATTCAAATTCTATTTTTTCAAAACTTCTGTCACCTTTTTTATAATATTCTAAATATATTCTTGCAGCGAATCCTAAGAATAAGAGCACAGCGCCGTAGTAAAATGTTTTGCTAAGGAAACTTTCACCGTTAAAAATACTTGCTCCAGAATATCTTGAGAAAATCATTCCGAGTAATAGGAGTACAAATAATCCTGTTAATATCCAGGCATCTTTATTCTTTATTTTGTTTAGCATTTTTTTGAATAGCACGATAGAACCTACGAAGAATAACCAAAACATTAGAGGAATGTTTTTTAGAAAAGGACCAAAACTTGAACTCCATTCTTTGAAATCTGGTTGTCGATTTTCTGCAACAGTGGTGTTCCATCTTCCTGTTGTTGGTTTGAAAGTCATTTGGTGAATTGCTTTTACTTTTTCTACTATAAAAGAAGGACCAAAGAAAATTGTAGCAAATATAATTACTAAAATAATAGTTATAATTAAAGAGATAATTGCCTTAGGGAGTTTTATTTTTTCTAAGATTCTTTCAGATTTTTTTGAGAGTTTTGTATTCCATAAAATAAAGTGAATTGTGATAATTATGAAAACCAAGAATGCAAGACCTGAAGCAAGAGAAGTTAACATGCCCATTAAACTGTTTTTTGCAGAAAGTGGAACACTTATTCCTATTGCAATAAATAGCCAGATTGAGTAGGTTATATATTGATTTTTTTCTATTTTATTGAGGAGAAATCCGATTAAGGTTGCTAATGCAATTGGTATGTAAATGAACATAACCCCGCCCCAGATAATTCCCATTAATGCGGTCGCGATTCCAGAAAGAATTGCGAAAGTGAGTGTATTTTTTATTTTTTCAGATTTCCAAGCTTTTAGAAAAAAGTAAAATGTTAGAAACATAAAGAAAAATGCTGCTGATTCTTTTTCTGGGATTCCTGCGATTGTTCTTGATAAAAAAGTTGGAATGACAATCATGAAGAAAGCTGATGCGAGTGAGATTATGTTTGCTTTGATTTTTGATTTTTCTGATTTTCTTATGAAGATTTCTCGAACAAATAAAAAGAAAGAAATTATTGTTAAGACAAACATAATTACTGGAAAAATTGCTCCGGCGAATTCAGGTGTTGTGCCCGAGTAAAATATTTTTGAGAGGTGGTAAGTCCAGTCAATCATGTATGGTAAAAGCATTGTTTCTTTAGAATTATCAAATCCAAGAGGCACATTTCTTAACATATCCATTTTTGGAAAAGTTCCTGTTTCAATTACTGATTTGGCAGACCGAAGAAAAAGCCAAGGGTCTAAGTCTGGGCCTAAAGTCCAATTATTTGTTGTTATATCCCAAAGTCCTGGGGTGCCTCCATGATCTGTCATTGGTAAACTTCGAATATAAATTCCGAGGATTAATGCAACGACGAGTAATGCAATTACCCAGACTTGTGGTTTTTTCAAAAATTGAATTGCTTTTTGTTTTCTTTTTTCTAATTCTTTTGTTTGAAAATTTTCATTTGTCGTTAAATTTTCCATAGAATATTGTTAGAATTATTGTATTTAAAGTTTTGTGGGTTTTTGTTTATTATAGTAATATTTATAAAATAGTTTTTCATGTTTTATTTATGAGAAAGGTGAGGTTAGTTTTTGGATTTGTTTTTTTATTATCGATGTTTATGGTTTCTGCGAGTTTTTTTCCAATGACTGGGAAAGTTGTTGATAATGATTGTTATAAAAAATGTATTTCTGAAAAATGTGATTCATATTCTCGAGCTTTGGTAAAACAAGTTTGTCAAAATAGGAATAAAGAGGGTTGTAATGATGAATGTGCTGTTGCGGAGGATAGTTCTTTTGGCAGTAGTGCATTAGTAAATCCACAAATTGACGGGGAGAATGAAACAATGGGATGTGAAACTAATGATGATTGCCCTGATGAAATAATAGCTTATTGCGAAAATAATGGTGCTTATCGTGGCTCATTGACTTATGATTGTCATAACGGAGAATGTGTAAGAATTGGTGGGGGGGTTATATGAATTGTACTAAATTTGGGAAAGTTTGTCAGGAAGGTTATTGTGTTGAAGAAACAAATGAAAGTGCTTGTATTGAAGCAGGATATAAATGTACTAGTGCGATTCGTGGGTGTGGTCATTATCAAGAATTTAATTTATCTTGTGATTCTGGTGTGGGGGTGGCTTGTTGCGAAGAGATTCCTTATTGTGGAGATGGGGTTTGTTTTTATCATGAGATTCCAGGATATGGAGAAAACGAAATTAATTGTCCAGAAGATTGTGTTCCTGAAACAGGTTGTTTAACTGATGAATTTAAATTTGAAACTCCAAGCAATAAATTAAATCTTGGTGAAGGTTTACTTGATGTGGTTGCAAGAGCAATTGTCGAGGAAGATATGCCTAATTTTTTAGCAGATAGAATTTATGCTGATAATTATAATGATGAATTTGGATATAGTCAACGAATCAATCACGGGAATTTAATTTTAAGTAATTTTAGTGATAGAGATTATAATAATGGTGAATGGACTGTAGGTATTAAAATTCAAAATAATGAATTTATTTTAAATTATACTCTTGATTTTGCTAATGCAATAGTTCCTTCTGCACCTTCTTGGGAGAGATTAGATACAACTTATTTAACTCTTTTAGGAAAGCAATATTATATTTTAAGTCAAACTCCTGGGACTACTTTAAATCTTCTTGGTGTAGCTGAATCTGCAACTCTTGAAGAAGGTGAATCTGCAACATTTGTTATTAATGGAGTAACTTATGAAGTATCACTTGACTTTGTTGGGGCTTCTACTGCAAGATTTACTGTTAATGGAGAAATCACAAATGCATTGGCTATTGGGGAAACTCAAAAAGTTGCAGGAATATATATTAGTGTAAAATCAATTGTTTCTCAACAATATGCAGAAGGGGTTAAAAAAGTAGAATTTATTCTTGGTAAAGAAAAGATAAAATTAGTTAGTGGTTCAGAGATTGAATTAAATGATAATGCTCTTGGCGGATTGAAAAGTTACTTTGTAAATTCTGGAAATGATTTATGGAGAATTATAATTGAGTGGAGAGCAGATGATGATTTATTTATTACTGAAGAAAATGAAGTGGTCATACCTGGATTTGAAACCCTTAAATTTAGATCAGATGGAATGACTTACACTTCTGCAGAAAATTATGAAGAAGTTTATTTGGTTGGAGAATATTGTGTTGGTCAAGGCGGTGGAACTTCTGGTGGGGGTGGCGGTGGGGGGGCAATGCCTCCTGAAGAAGAAAAAGGATTTACTAATCGAGTTAGAAATTGGTTTGGTAATTTATTTAGAAGAGGATAAATATTTCTTAAGGTTTTTAACCAAATATAATTGGTGTCAAATAAACTTCCATGGCTGCGGCGATTATTAAAATTAAAATTGCGACAAAGAGAAGGATGATTGTGTTTTCTAAAACTCGAAGGAATTTTTTATTTTTGAAACCATGTCTTAGAACTCCGACTCCGAAGATTCCGCCGGCGAGTGCTGTTACAAAGTAAGCTGCGATTTCTGGGAATCCGTGAATCATATATCTTCCTATTCCTATGGGGATACTTGCTATTTGATATTTTGCGAAAATTCCTATTGCTGCTGCGATTACTGTTGCATTCCATGCAAGGACAAATATTGCTCCTGCACCAAAAATCAGCGAGAAGAGAAGAGTGAATATCATAACATAAACATTGTTTTCTAAAATTGAAAAAAATCGTCCTGTGTTTGTTGTGAGGTCCCCTGTTGGATTAATTACTTGGCCTGTTAAGGTGTATTGTTGAACGCAATCTTCAATGTTTCCAGGATTATTTATCATGCAATATGTTTCAACTTGTGCATTGAATAAATTTGCATTGCCGAGGACCATAAACCAAAAAGAAAATGCTATAATAAATCCGAGGAATAACCACATGAATGCATAGATGGCATCTTTGTGAACATTCCAAACACTGAAGAATCCTTCGACCATTTCATCTTCGCTTTCTTCTTGTTTAATTAAAAAATACATAAAAGGCAAAGAGAACATCACGCAGAAAGTTACAACAATCATTCCTGAAAATTTTGAAAGTGCAGGGTCTGAAGAAAAAAACCAATGAACTAACAGCAACGACAAAGAAGCATAAACTATTCCAACAAAAAGCATTTTCAAGGGCCCCTTATCTAATCTTTTTGGATTTATTATTGACTCAATCATATATACAAATGAATAATAGATTATTTAAAGTTTAGTGAGATTTATTTTTTATGAAGAATAAAAAGAAGATTATTCCATGGGCTATTGCATTATTGTCTCTTGGGGGGGTTTATTTATCTGGGGGATTTGGGAAAGCATATAATTTTTTTGAATCAAATATAAACCAAGGAGCTTCTTATGTTTTAGAGGGGGGTTTGCAAAAATCTGATTTATCTGAAAAATTTTTATTAGAAACTGGAATTGATGTAAAACAAAGAGAGAATTATGGAATTTTACCAAATGTTCCTTTAGATGCGGTTGAAGAAGGGAGAATAAATGATTCTGATTTAGAAAAGAAGGTCAAGGGTTTTTTGTTAAATCCAGATCTTCCGGAATATTTTAGGGCTTTAGAAGATATAATCGTTAAAGATAATGAAGTTTTTTTGAGTGTTTCAAATCCTTTAATTTTAAGAAGTTTAGGAAATGGTTTTTTGAAAGCTCGAGGATTAAAACAAGAGATTTCAATAAAAAGTTCTTATGGAGCATTTTCTGTTTATGATTATTTACTTAAGGATTCAAAAAACTCTCCAGGAGAAGTTATTCAGGTAATACTCGAGGCTCAAGATTTTGCAGTCCCAGTTTCATTGGAAAAGAAAGATTTTTTCAAAAAAGAAGATATTAACTTCGTTGGATTTAAGAAAGGTGATATTTTGAGTATTCTTGGTTGGGATGGAGATTTAGATAATAAATCTGCGAGAGATTTTATTAAACTTCTTTCAAATTACAATCAAAGAATTCAGGGTGAAGTTTTTTTGGCTTCTAAAAATAGTTTAGTTCAATATACTTCGGGAGAATTTGGGAATAGGTTGTATGCACTTGAAGTTAATTTAGCAAATCCTCAGTCCGTGTCGAAGAGAATTATTAAACCTGCACCACCTCAGCCTGCTCCTTCTGGGGAAATTGGGGGAATGAATAATTCAGAAAGCACAACAAAACCTGGGGCTCCTCCTAGAAAGAAGGTTGGTGGGTTTAAGAAAAAATAATTTTGGGGTATTGTAGAGTATAGAAATCTTTAAAAAAGTAAAATTAAATTGGAATTTATGAAAGAAAAAGATATAGAAGATTTAATTGCTATTACAAAGAATGTCGTTAATGGAAAGGCACGAGTTGAGAGGGGAATGGGTGGTTGGCTTAGGGTTGGAGATAAAATGCCTTCAGAAATTGCTGTTGATGTTGAGAGAAAAAGAATAGTAGTTATGCACGAGGATTATTTTGAAAGAGCACAGCAAATTTATGAGGCATATCGAAAAATGAAAGATGGTTGGAGTATTGTAAGAAATTATCCTTTGGAAAGAGATTCTATTTCTATTTTCTGGCGGGGTCGCCAATTAGGGTGAATAGATTTATATAATATTTCTTTCTAATTATTTTATGGGTGATAATTATTTTTCTAAGTTGAGAAGGTTTAATAAAATTTGTAAGGATATTAGAGATATTAAAATTCAAGGTGCACGGAATGTTGCGAAGGCAGGCCTGATGGCTTATGAGATTTTTCCGAAGACAAGAGTGAAAAAAAAGATTTTGAAATTAAGACCAACAGAGCCGATGTTGTTTCATGTTTTAAATGAAATTGATAAATGTGATGTTAAATGTGCGATGAATCATTTTGATTATGCGCAAGAGAAAATTAATAAGTTTGTTTTTAGATTGATTAAAAATAAAGATGTTGTGTTTACTCATTGTCATTCTACGAATGTTGTTAATGCTTTAATTTATGCAAAACAGCGAGGTAAAAAGTTTGAAGTTTATAATACAGAAACTCGGCCACTTTATCAAGGGCATAAAACAGCGTCAGAGTTGAGAAAAGCTGGAATAAAAGTTACAATGTTTGTTGATTCTGCTGTGGGGGTTGCTTTGGGAAAGGAGCAAGGGACTAAAAAAGTTTCTAAAGTTTTTATTGGGGCAGATGCTTTGTTGAAAGATGGTGTGATAAATAAGGTTGGGAGTGAAGTTATTGTGCGAATTGCTAAAGAAGAAAAAATTCCTGTTTATGTCGTTGCTGATTCTTGGAAATTTTCAAAACATAATATTCCGATTGAACAAAGAAAGTTGAATGAGGTTTGGGATCGTGCTCCGAAAAATATTAAGATTCAAAACCCAGCATTTGAATTTGTTGATAAGAAGTATATTACTGGGATTGTTAGTGAACGCGGGGTGGAAAGTTATTTTAAGTTCGCGGGTGCAATGCTAAAGAAAAAATTTTAGTTTTGAATCCCACCACCAACCCCCAACCCGCCCGTCCCGAGTTAGATAATGAATTAACAAAACTAAAATTTTTTAGAAAGTCATTGGGGGTGAGAAAGGTTTGATGAGGTATGGGGAATTTGTTAAGGGGATGAAATAAACTTATTTAATCATTTTCTTTACTTTCTGCAAATCTTTTTTCAAATAATTATATAACTTTTCTGCTCCTTTAATTGTTGTTTGTTTTTTATCTTTTTTTTTGTTTTTGATAGAAACATAACTTTCATAAGCATTTTTATTTCCTGAAATTTTGTTTAGCATTTTGGTGAATTCTTTTTTTGAATAAGGTTTATTTTGAATTAGTTTTTTTATTATTTCGAGAGTT
>CAZRXO010000010.1:0-24411 GCA_964604105.1 Candidatus Woesearchaeota archaeon
AATTCTCTCACGAACTAAAGTAGGGAAGTTTTCTTGAGACAGGCGAACTTATAAACCTTTTAATTATTCCGCAAAAGGTGTTTTACATGCAGGAGCAGGTATTGCTTCTGGATTAGTTGCTATTTGTTGTGCAAAAGATTTAGGAGCAGATATTTCAACACCAGATTTACCTTCTGCATTTAATCACGGGGTTTTTCTTTTGCTCGCTTCGGGTTTTGCTTTTGTAAATGCTATGTGTGCAAAATATTGTTTTTTCCCTCGATTGCAGGAAATTGCTAGGGAAGATGAAGAAAGGAATCGAGGCGAGTGATTATATATTTCTAAGAAAATAAATCTTCAAATTCATTTGTTGCTTCTGTATTTCCTTGTCTTACAAGATTTTCTAATTCACTACATTTCCTTGCAATTTCTTCTAAATCTGGATAATAAAAAGAATGACTATAGCCTCTTTCAACAATTAATTTAAGAGTTTCTAAAACTCGTTTTCTTTTGATTATTGTATCACCATACTTTTCTTTTCTCTGTCTTGGCTTGCTTTTTCCTTTTATTCCGTTGTTCATTCTATCTGTAGAATATTGTGCACAAAGTTCTCTATACCACCTCGGGTTTTGTGTATTAACTTGTCTTATTTTATGAAAGGTGTTTTTTTTCAGGTGCTTCTGTTGAGACAACTTCCAATCTATTTTTTTTAATAGAATTTAACATTGTTTGAAAATAAGGGATTAATTCTTTTCCTACATATTGCCTCTTTTCCTGACTCATAAAAAATTAAGAGGATATTCATTAAAAAAGATTATTATAGTCGAAAATATAATAATACTTATAAAAGAATTTTCTTAAGAGTTTTATGGTAACTTCTGTGAGATTGGTAAGTGGAAAAGGAGATTTTGTAAGGAGAAGAAATTCACAAGGAAAAATTGAACAAGTTTGTTTATGTTTATATAATGCAGATTTTTCAGTTGGAGGGTGCATAAGTCAAGTTCCTTGTGAATTAATTTCAGAAGTAATTGCACATGAAGGGGAGTATGCAAAAGGGAATTTAGCAAGATACAGAAATGAAAAACTGGATTTAGATAAAAGATGTGATTATTGTTATGGCAAGGGAACAGGAAAAGGAAATTGGGGAAAAGTTACTGCAAGAGATGTTGATGAAAATACTCGAAGAGACTTTGAAGAAAAACAACCAGGGTATGTTAGGTTGAGTAAAGTTACCGAGGGAGGTCATCCATTTTATATGTCAACACTTTTGGATTTTTTATATTTATGTAATGAATTTGAGACAAAAGTAATTTTCCCGACGAAGATGTTGCCTTTTGGAAATGAAGGATTAAAAAAGATTAAACTTTCTAAAGAATTAATAACAGAGATTCCTCGAGGAGAAGAACTTGCAAAATTGTTAGTGGCAAATAAAGGTGTTTTGCATTATAGCATTGGTTATGATAAATTTGAATCTGGTGTGGTGCAACAAGGTTTTACAAATGAGTGGAGAATTGAACAAGCAAAAAGATATTTTAAAGAGAGAGTTAATACAACTTTGACTTTGGTTTGTGATGTGACTACTTCTATCGAAGAGAATATTAGAAAAGGAAGTTCTATTGATAAGGCCTTGTTTGCAAGAGATAAGTTTTGGATTCCATTGAGAATTATTCCATTAAGGATAAACTCTCGGAAATTTGGTTATGAAGTAACAGGAAAAAGATTCGAAGAATTGTTAGGGGTTAATCTTTCTGAAGAACAATTGGGTTTGAATTTGAAAATATCTGAACCATTGAGAAGATATCAACGAAGACCAAATAGCACTCTTGACCCGAATTTTTTGCATTCAGATTTTCAAAAACTTCAAAATGAAGGGGTGGGCTTTTGTGGCAAAATTGGGAAATTAGAATATTGTGATAAATGTAACTTACAAGGTAAGACAAGAATTGTTTTTCCAATATCTGAAATAATTCCTGTAAAATATGACAGAAATCCTAAAACAAGTAGGAGGGCGATACAAAGAAATAAAAAAAGTAAAGACCAGTTGAAATTTAAATTCTAATTCCACAATTCTACTACAATAATCCTTATAAATTAAAATTAGTTTTAATAAGAATGATGACAAGTGAAATTTGGACAGAAAAATATCGGCCTGCGAAATTTACTGAGCTTTTTGGGCAAGGGGATATTGTGAAGCGAATTGAAGGGTTGGTGAATTCTATGAATATTCCGCATTTGCTTTTTGCAGGACCGGCGGGAATTGGGAAGTCGACTTTGGCTTTGATTGTTGTTAAAGAATTATTTAAAGAAACATGGAAAGATAATTATCTTGAGTTAAATGCTTCTGATGAAAGGGGTATTCAAATTGTTCGAGAGAAAGTTAAGAATTTTGCAAGGACAAAATCTTTGGGAGAGGTTCCATTTAAGATTATTTTTTTAGATGAAGCAGATGCTTTGACACCTGAAGCACAGCAAGCCCTGAGAAGAACTATGGAAAATTATTCTGCAACTTGTCGATTTATTTTGTCTTGTAATTATTCTTCTAAAATTATTGACCCGATTCAATCGCGATGTGCTATTTTTAGATTTAAACTTCTGGAGAAAAAGGACATAAATAAAGTTTTGGATTTGATTGCGCAAGGTGAGAACTTGCAAATTCAACATGAAGCTGTTGAGATTTTGTATGAAGGTAGTGAAGGAGATTGTCGTCGGGCAATTAATTTGTTGCAGGCAACTGCAGCAGTTTCACCTTCGATAACTGCTGATTTAGTCTCTACAATTATTTCAAATGCTAAACCAAAAGATATCAAAGTTGTTTTGGACTATGCTTTGTCTGGGGATTTTCAGAAATCTCGTGAGAAACTTTTAGATGTTATGTTGAAAGAAAGTATTTCCGGGCAAGATGTGATTAAGGCTATTCAGAAAGAGATTTGGAATTTGCAGGTTGAACCAGACATTAAAGTTAAATTAACTGAGAAGACTGGTGAGATTGAATTTAGAATTGTCGAGGGTAGTGACCCATTTATTCAATTGCAGTCTTTGCTGGCGAGTTTTGTCTTGGCTGGTTTGGGGAAAGAATGAAAACAGATTTGGTGGCAACAGGATATATTATTCATGAAAACAAGGTTCTTTTAATTTATCATAAAAAACTTCAAATGTGGTTGCCTGTTGGGGGGCATATTGAAGAAAATGAAACTCCAGATCAAGCAATGATTAGAGAAGCTAAAGAAGAAATTGGATTAGATGTTAATTTAGTCGGAGGATTAGATATTTTTGGGAAGAATATTATTATTTCTAAAGAAGGCAATGTTATTGAACAATGTGCGGTTCCTTTTCACACAAATATCCATAATGTGGGAGACCATAATCATTATTCTTTATTTTATATTTGTGTTCCCAAGGGAAATGTTAATATTATAATTAATCGAGAGGAGATTGAAGATTTTCGTTGGTTTTCTAAAGAAGACTTAAATTCTGCGAAGATTCATATTGCGATTAAAAATCTTGCATTATGTGCTTTTGATTTGTATTATAAAAATAAAAAACCCCAAAAAAAATTCGGTGTTGGATTTGGAGTTATGATGTTAAATAGCGAGGGTAAATTGCTTCTTGGTCGAAGACATGAAGATCCAGATAAAGCTGATTCTGAGTTAAGAGGTGAAGGGACATGGACTATGCCTGGCGGGAAATTAGAAATTGGAGAAGGTTTTGAAGAAGGTGCATTTAGAGAAGTTATGGAGGAAACTGGAATTAAGTTGAAAGATGTTAAAGTTATGGCTTTGAACAATGATATTAATGAATATGCACATTTTGTAACTGTCGGGATGTTTTGTGATAATTTTGAAGGGGAGCCGAGAGTGATGGAGCCCGATGAAATTACTGAATGGCGATGGTTTGGATTAAATGAGATCCCAGAAAATATTTTTTCCCCGAGCAAAAAAGTTCTAGAGAATTATAAGGCGGGGGAATTTTATTTGAGGCCGAAGAAGAACATCGAAATAGAACTTCGTTCATTTATTTCTGAAGAAGATTATTATAAGCTGTTAGAATATTTTAATTCAAATGCTGAATTGGTGAAGGATGATTTTCAAGAAACACATTATTTTGATTGTGAGGAGGATTTGAGAATTCAGAAGAATAATTTTGGAGCGAAAATTTGGATGAAAAAGGGAAAAATCCATGATGATGCACGAGAAGAAGTTGAAATTAAAATTAGCGAGGATGATTTTGATAAAATTCAAAATATCTTTAAAATTTTAGGTTATAATGTTGAAATAAAATGGCTGAGAGATAGGAAACAATTTGATTGGGAAGGAATTAAAGTTTGTTTGGATTTTACAAAAGGTTATGGTTATATTATTGAAATGGAGAAAATCGGATTTGAAAATGAGAAAGAAAAAGTTCTTAATGAGTTAAAACAAAAGTTTAATTATTTGGGAATTCCAATAACTCCTCGAGAGGAATTTGAAAAAAAGTATGAGTATTATAAAAGTAATTGGAGGGGATTGATATAAATGGGAATTCAAATTGAGTTTAATCTGGATTTGGCATTGAGAATTTTTGAAACAAAAGGAAGATTAAAAGAAGAATGTTTGTCTAAGAGATTAGTAAAAGGAAAAGTTTACGATTTTTTAAAAAAAGGTCAAAGAAATTATTGGATTCATGGAGAAGTTCCTTTAAGAATTACCAAAGGAAATGAAAATTTGTCGAGGCCGATTGCAAGTATTGTTATTCTTGAAGCCACACATTTTATTAAAGATAAAGAAGTTTGGACTCGAGGAAAATATAAAGTGATTAAATTAATTAAACCAAAAGAGACTTATTTTAATGGTCTTGATCCTGTAATATGATAAAAAAATTAGGACTTATGATAATTAAACCTCCTATTTCTGAGGATTTAGATTCTGTGAAAGAGGTTATTAGTTTTTCTTGGAAAATTCTAAGAGGTCCTGATGTGAATTCTCCTCGTGCATGTTTAAGATATCATTTTGCTATTGAGAATGGGGGAGAAATCTTTAAAGAAATTTATTCTAATTTAAATTGGGAAGGGAAAAAAGAGATGTTAGATTATTTTGAAAATAAACCTGTTTTTCCAGTGATTTTTCAAGGAGTTGAAAATGTGCAAGAAGATTTAAAGAGGATTACAGGAAAGACAGAAAATGAAAATGATATTTTAACAATAAGAGGATATTGTAGGTCAAAATATGGTGTTCCTCAAAAAGAATATTTAAATTTCGTACATACTCCAAAGGTGAAAGATTTAGGTTTGGAATTAGAATTAATTGCTAAGTATAATTCTAAATATAAATCTAAAATTGAAAGATTAAGAGAGGTATTAAATAAATGAAAAACCAAATATCACAAACATGGGTGGAGAAATATCGGCCGACAAAGTTTGCCGAGGTGAAAGGACAGGATTTAGCTGTGGATAGAATTAAGAATTTTGTAAATGATTTTAAGAGGGGTAAGAAAGTTTTGTTGCTTCATGGCGGGCCAGGTGTTGGAAAGACGACAATGGTTCATGTTATTGCAAATGAAACAAATGCAGAAATCTTTGAGCTTAATGCTTCTGATTTACGAAATAAATTAAAGTTAGAAGAAGTTTTGAAACCCGCGATTCAGCAACAGTCGCTTTTTGGGAAAACTAAAATTCTTTTAATTGATGAGGTTGATGGAATTTCTGCTGTTGATAGGGGTGGCTTATCAGAATTATTAGATTTAATTAAAGAAAGTTCTTATCCAATGATTATCACTGCTAATGATGTTTGGAAAAAAAGTTTGTCTGGCTTAAGAAGAAGTTGTGAGCTAATTGAGTTGAAGAGTATTCATAATAATGTTTTGGCTGAGATTATGTTTGATGTTTTGCGAAAAGAAGATTTGTTTGTTAATGCAAATATTATTAAGAGTTTAGCGATTCGGGCGAAAGGAGATGTTCGTGCTGCGTTGAATGATTTACAGACTGTTGCTCGTTTGCGTGACCCGTCGGTGTTTACACTTGATGAAAGAAATAAGGAAGTTGGAATTTTTGAAGCATTGAAACAAGTTTTTCAGACCAAGCCAACTAATGAAACTTTGCGGGTTTTTGATGCTGTTAATTTGAGCATGGATGAAATTATTTTATGGATAGAAGAAAATATTCCAACTGAATATTCTGGTGAAGAGTTGGCGCGTGCTTATGAATTGCTGGCGAAAGTTGATGTTTTCCGAGGGAGAATTTACAAACAGCAGTATTGGAGATTTATGGTTTATGAGAATGCTTTTTTAAGTTATGGGATTTCTTGTGCGAAAAAAACTTTGAAGACTTCCTTTACTTCTTACAAACGACCGAGCAGGATTTTAAAGATTTGGTTAAATAATCAAAGAACAGCTAAGAAAAAATCTATTGCAATTAAATATGCAGAGAAAGTTCATGTTGGTTATAAGAGAGCAATGAATGAGTTTCCAGTGATAAAACAAATTATTAAATCTAATAAAAAAATTCAAGAACAACTTCGGTTAAATGAAGAGGAAGTTGAGTATATTATGCGGTGAAATTTTAGGGGTGAATTTTTAATCTTTTTATTTTTTCCTCTGCAATTTGTTTTGCTTTTTTAGTGTGAATTTTTCTTTTTATTCTTTTTATTTTTTCAAGATATTCTTGTTTTTTATTTGGATATTCTGATGCTTTGTGAATTAAAATATCTGTTTGAGCTAAATATTGTGCATCTTTAATTGTCCGCATTTCCAAAGAGCAGGGGTTTTTTTGTTTTAAGGTATAAACCAGATTTGTAAGATAAGATTCTGTTTTTTCATTTTTCTTAGAGAATTCTTGAATTATTGTCTCCTCTGTTTCTAAAGACACGCCATTTAATAAGCAAGCTGTTTCAATTACTGAAAAAAGTTTTTGGTTTTTGTATATTTTTTGTATATATAACATACTTTGATAATTATAGTTTACTAATCTATCAATTCTTTCTGGAGAATATTCTGGTCTTAAGGAGTTTCTTACTTGAAAATTAATACGTGCTATTTGAAAGGGTTTTAATTCCATTTGAAAATTAAATTAAAAACAGTTTTTAAAAATTGCTATACTTAATCAGCACTGAGCACTTGTGCCTGCACTTGTTCCTTCCCAACCAAATCCAGGAGAAGGTGCTGAGTTTGAAAGCGCATAAATATTTAATCCCATATTTTTAGTTATTTTCACAAATCCTAAATCTATAAGACCAAGATTAGTTTTTTTCTTCTTTCTTTTCCACCCATGTAAATGTCCATAAATTACTTGCGGGTTTAAATTTAATCTTTCTGAAATTTCTACTCTTGTTTTGGGTGATTCTTTTAATAATTCTAAAATCTTATTTTTTGTAATAAAATGTGGATGATTTATGGTTTTTACTAATTCCTTTAATTTTATATTCTTCCTATAATTTTTTGAGAAATTAATTTTATCTTTAAATTTAATTATATTCTTGTATCCAAAAATTCTTAAAAGCCAAGCTCCATCTTTTGAAATCTTTGAACTTATTCCCAGTTCTTTTAATGTTTCATCAATAAAATCAATTAAATTTCTCAATTTTTGTTTAATTGCAATTGCTTTATAATTTGGGGGATAATTCACAACACTTCCATCATCATTAAACCATGCAGTTAACATTTGAGTTTTCCATTCTAAAGGCATCAGTTGGATTTCATTTGTTATTCTTTTTGTATCTTTCCCAGAACTAAATTTCCCAAACAAATCCCATAATTTTTTTCCAACACAAACAGGATAAACAACCCCTATAATATTTTCTTCATTTCTAATCCAAGGTTCTATTCCAAAAACTTTCATTGAATTTATGAATTCATCAATCAAAAATTTTTCAGTATTACAATAATAAACTCTTCCTTGACTATTAATCCCCCCATCACCAAGAATATGCCCAATAGCTAAAGCTAATTTCTCTTTCATTAATTAAATAATCAAAAAGGATTAATAAATTTTTTGCAAAAATATTAACAACTTCCGCCAGAAGAGGTGCTTGTTGAACCACTTAATTCTTCACTACATTCATTTGGAGTATCATTAAATGCTTCACATATAGCTTGTTTGTAGGCTTCTGAATTTCCATATTGATAAACTGAGTTTGATTTTACACCATTAATTAAAAATGTTGGTGATCCATTTGCCCCAGCATTATTACTTGCCTCAGCTTCCTCTTTCATTAAATCAATGCCTTCGTTATCATAACAAGATTGTATTGCGTTTTTATCAATTCCTGCATTTTGAGCTGCATCTTCCCAACAACTTCCATCACTTCCACAATTTTGATTTACATAAGAAGTAAATGCCCAAAATTCATCCAACCCATATTTATTTAATACACAAACTTCTCGTATGTCTTGGTCAGTTTCTGGCGGTCCATGAAGTGAATTTACTATGTCTCCACTTACAGAAACTATATAATGAATATTCCATTCTACCTTATCTTTTAATAAGTTATATACTGGTAACATTGTATCTTCTGCTTTATTCCCATATGGACAAAAACTCATCACGAATAATTCTACAATTGGTTTGTCAGATTTAGGAACTTCTGCTGATATTGGTTTTTGGTTTTCAGAAGGGTCAATAATTGGGTTTAATGAACCTGCGAATTTTCCGTCTTTTGTTGCAAACATTGGAACTACTGCACCATTATATAAGAAATTAATTTTGTAAACCCCGCTAACTTCTTCAATAGATTCTAATTCTAATCCTGCTGCGCCGTTTGCTTCGTAGAATGTTAAAAGATTTTGGGCAACTGTATCCTCTGAAACAACATTTCCTGTTAAAGAAAAATTCCCGATTAAACCGACTAATAAAATAAGTGATAAAACTCCGAGGACAACTGTTGAAACCATCCATGGGTTTTTTCTCATTGCTTCTGTTAAATTTGATTTAGATTTAGGAGATTCTAATTTTGGTGCTTCTTGGTTTGGTTCATTGTTGAAGTTTAATTCTTCCATCTTAGTTGTTAGAAAATTGTTTTTTTAAATGTTTCGGGGGTATTGATTACTTGCTACCGCCCTATTGAACATTGATGTTAAAATTTATTTTTGGATTAATAGATTTCTTTACGGAAAATCTTGATAAAGTCAAATTTGGAGTTTTATTAATCGAGCAACTTGTTGCGAGCAATTGTAATTAAATTTATAATATATGATTTGTTTTATTATTCATGCCATATGATATAATTATTGGAAGAGATGAGGCTGATAAAGAGAGGCTGGGTGAAAAAGGTTTGACTTTTATTGGTCGGGGCTATGTTAAAATGGGGCGATATACGTCGCTGTCAAATAATCTTTTTCTGGATGTTGCGCGGTCACATGTAATTTTGGTTGCGGGCAAGAGAGGCAGTGGTAAATGTCTTCATGGAGATACTCTAATTACCCTCGCTGATGGATCTCAAATTCCAATTAAAAATTTAGAAAATAATAAAGAAAAAGTATTATCCTTAAATAATAATTTTAAAATAGAATCTTCTGAAAAATCTGAGTTTTTTTCTAGAGAAGTTGATAAAATTTTAAAAATAAAATTAAGAAGTGGAAAAGAAATCAAATTAACCCCTGAACACCCTCTCTTAACAATTAAAGGATGGAAGCCTATTGAAGAATTGACAATTGGGAGCAGAATAGCTACACCAAGAAAAACTTGTTTTGGGAATAATGGAATGCCTGAACAAGAGATTAAATTACTCGCTTATCTTTTAGCAGAAGGGCATACAAAAAAAGTTGTTTTATTTTCTAATTCCGATTCAAAGATAGTCGAGGATTTTGAGGATTCTCTTTTTAAATTTGATTCTTCATTAGAGCTGAAACTTGAAAAAGATGGTTGTTATAGAATTAGTTCTCCCTTATGGAAAAATAAAGTTATAGAACATAATTCTCAGAGAGATGAAAAAGGGCATTTTATCGAGGGGGTGAAACATAATAAATATGAAAAAAGGAGTATAAGAAAATTGATAGAGAGAGAAGGGATGTTTGGTTTACTTGCTACTGAGAAATTTATCTCAGAGAATATAATCAAATTAAAAGAAGAGGATTTGGCCTTATTTCTTAATAGATTATTTAGTTGTGATGGAAGTTTATATAAAATTAATGATTATTGGGAAGGATCTTATTCATCTTCTTCTAAAAAATTAATTAATCAAGTGCATAGCTTATTGTTGAAATTTAATATTTTATCTAAGATAAGAAAGAAAAAAATAAATTACAAAGAAGGAAGAATTTCATATGAATTAGTAATTAACTCTGAAAATCTTGTTAGGTTTATTGAAAAGATAGGATTTTTTGGAGAAAAACAACAAAAAGAGTTCTTAGCAAAGAATGAAATATTAGCTAAGCAAAGAAATCCGAATATTGATACAATTCCGAAGGAGATTTGGGAAACTTATACCCCTAAAAATTGGGCAGAAGTTGGAAGAGCGGTGGGATATAAACATCCAAAAGCTATGAGAGAAAGAATTAGATATTCTCCTTCGAGACAAACACTCTTGCAAATAGCTGAAATAGAAAATCATAATCCATTATTCTTATTAGCCACATCAGATATTTTTTGGGATGAAATTTTATCAATGGAGATTATTGAGGGGAAAACTAAAGTGTATGATATTTGTGTTCCGGAGAATCATAATTTTGTTGCCAATGATATAATTGTCCATAATAGTTATACCCTCGGTGTTTTGATGGAGGAACTTGCGAATCTTCCGAAAGGAATTAATGAAAATATAGCGTCGCTGATTTTTGATACAATGGGAATTTATTGGACAATGAAATTTCGTAATGAAAAAGATAAAGATTTAATTCGCGAGTGGAAACTTGAACCAAAAAGTTTGGGGGTTAAAGTTTTTGTGCCGTATGGACATTTTGATTCTTTTTTGGAAAAAGGAATTCCTGTTGACGAGCGATTTGCTTTGGATGTTATGGAAATGAATGCAGATGATTGGATTTTGACTTTTGGTCTTGATATTATTAACCCTGTTGCGGTTTTGATCGAAAGGGTTGTGACAAGATTGAAATCTGCAGGGGATTATAATTTGTTGGATATTATTAAAGAGATTAAAAAAGATGACACAACTTCGCAGGATAATAAAAATGCAGCGAGGGGTTTGTTCGAGGCTGCTGATACTTGGGGAATTTTTGCACAGGAGAAAAAAGGTGCGACTCAAGTTGAAGATTTGATTAATGCAGGCAAGACTTCTGTTATGGATTTGAGTGTTTACAATTCTGTTGGGTCTTTTAATGTTCGGGCCTTGGTAATTAGTTTGTTGTCTCGTAAAATTTTTAATTCGCGAATGAATGCTCGTAGGGAAGAGGAAATTGAATCTGTTGTTAAGGGTTTGGAATATGGAACTTCTACTGAAAAGAAAAAGCACCCTTTAGTTTGGATGTTTATTGACGAGGCACATGAGTTTTTGCCGTTGGGAAAGAAAACTTTGGCGACAGATGCATTGGTTCAGATTTTGAGAGAAGGTCGTCAGCCAGGTTTGAGTTTAGTTTTAGCAACTCAACAGCCAGGGCAAATTCACCGTGATGTTATGACTCAGGCAGACATTGTAATTTCACATCGTGTGACTTCTGCACCAGATATTGAAGCATTGAATAATATTATGCAAAGTTATTTGTTAAAAGGAATTAAACAACACATGGATGATTTGCCCCACTTGAAAGGTTCTGCGATTGTTCTTGATGACAATTCAGAAAGAATTTATCCAATGCGAATGCGACCGAGATTTACTTGGCACGGTGGCGAGGCACCAACAGCTGTTCCGATTGAGAAGAGATTATAGAAAGTTTTTTAAGGGAAAATTTTATTTTATTAATTATGGGATTAGAGAAAGCTACAGGAAAATATGATTTACCAGAAGTAGCAACAGCCCAAGAGCTTTTAGATTTGGGTGCTTTTCAAGAAGATGCTTCTCAAATTGTTTACAAAGAAAATGGAGTTTTAGTGTGCTGGCAAAGAGAATTTTTTAATTCCGAGAATTATGTTCAAAGATATTCTGGATTTGCTCATCCAGACTCAAGAATAATGCATTCATAAAACAACAAAGTCAACCCTAACCCTATATTTGTAAGGAGCAATATCACCAGCTAATTTCTTTTTTAGGATTTTGATTTTCTTTTTTGCTTTTTTTGCTTCTGCTTTGATTTTGTCGACGATGTTTTCTATTTCATTTGCTTTGCAAAAATCATAATAAAATATTTTTGTTCCTTTTTTACTTAATCTGAAAGCTTGCTCGAGGAAAGAGTCTTTCAGCTGTGGGCGGGGCATTACTATGACTTCGAATTTTGCCCCTTGTAAAAATTTTTTTTTAAAATCTTTCGGGGTACACCCCTGGGTGTTTAACTTATCCGCAACTCGCTTAATATCTCCTGGCAAAAGTTCAACTCTATTTTTTAGATTATTTAATTCAATGTTTTGTTTCGCATATTTATTTGCCTCGCGGTTGATTTCGTTGGAGTAAACTTTTTTTGCTTTTGAGTTTTTTGCAATTACTATCGAGAAAGGCGCGACTCCTGCGAATATTACTAAAACTTCGTCGTCTTTTTTTATTTGCTGTGCGATTTCTTTTCTTTCGTTTGATAGTCGCGGGGAGAAATAAGTTGTGTCAATGTTGAATCGAAAAGTACAATTATTTTCTTTGTACAAAACCTCTTTGTTTTTTTCACCTGCTAAATGTTTTGTTTGCATTTTTCTTAAGCGACCTGCGAATTTTCCTGATTTTTCTAAGACTGTTTTAATTTTTTTTTGTTGTTTTAGAATTTTTTCTGCAAATTGTTTTTTTTGTTTTTGATTGAATGTTTTGTCTGGGAAATTTACAATTGCGATGTTTCCGAGAACTGTGAAGGAGCGTTGTTTCATTTTTTAATTAAAGAAGTTTAGTATAAAAAAGTTTATAATCTTCTATTTCTTAATTGTCTTATGAAAAAATTGGGGGTAAGTTTGTTTTTTGGATTATTTATGATTAATTGTGTAAGTGCTTTTGGAATCGGAGATTTTTTTGAATCAATTGGTTCGGAGAATTTACTTTTAATGACGGTGTTTGTGCTTTCATTTTTGATTATTAGTTTCAGTTTGGGGAGGACTATCGGGAGACATAGTGGGGGTAAGGGGGTCGCAAATTCAATTGCAATTATAGTTTCTTTAATGATAACTGCAGGTTATTATTTTTCAGGGTGGAATCTTTGGGGGGTTTTGGAAGACCTTATTCCATATGATATTTTAATCTGGATTATTCCAATTGCATTATTGGCGGGAGTTATTTATTTCTTGTATAAAGTTAAGCATGGATTTTCTTGGCTTTTGATAATTGCAGGAATTATTTTGTTATTGCTGGGAATCTTTGATGTGGTTTATGCAAGGATAACTGTTGGTGTTATCGGTGTTCTTCTAATAATTTTGGGGCTTTGGTTATTATTTAAAAAAAAACGTGGTTTAGTTTCGAGTAATCCACAAAATCAAGAGGATGGAAGAAATCCCCCCGCACAGCAAGGACAAAACATTCCAAATAGAAGAAAAGGGTTAGGACTACTTATTGTTGCAGCGAAAACCTATAAAAAATGGGCAATTAAACAGAATAATCCAGGTTATTTTCTTGTGTGGGCAAAATTCATTCACTATCTTAAACAGAATAAATATGGAAATAGTGAGAGAGAAATTGCTACTAATCTCGGAGTTACAGTCCAAGACATAGTAAATATCTGGAAAAAATATGGCTATAATTAATTATTAGTAATCTCTTATTATAAATTTAATCTTTGTTAATCAAAACCAATTACTCAAACTTTTCTGCTTTTCAAACAAAATCTTCAACCCGAATAACTTTCCTGCCAGATAATCTTGTTTCCCTAATTATTGCGTCAATCTCTTTAAGCATTTTATCTTCGTGAATTTTTATGAATTTTTCTAAGGTGTCGTTACTAATCTTGAATCCTTGTTTTTTGAAAACTTGTTTTATTGCTTTTTTATTGAAGATTGTCATTTTTAGTGGTTAACTCTTTTTTAATTATCTGTATTATTCTGTTAATTATTAACAAAAGTCCTTTTTGAATTATATTTAACTTTCCACTTTGAAAAAAACTCCTTGAATATTTCTTCTTTTTCTACAGGAACTTTAAAACTTCCTGCACCGAGGGAGATTGCTTTTTCTCTGTAAAGTAGTCCGTCTTTTTTT
Source organism: Candidatus Woesearchaeota archaeon (assembly GCA_964604105.1). Taxonomy (GTDB): domain Archaea; phylum Nanobdellota; class Nanobdellia; order Pacearchaeales; family GW2011-AR1; genus CAYZVU01. The sequence goes on from CAZRXO010000010.1 coordinate 14,154, forward strand.
CTTCCATATAATATCTGTGCAAATTTTACTTTTTCTATCTTAGAGAGATTTCCGAGGGAATAATTAAACAACGTAAATGACTTTAAGTTTAGAAGGTCGTGGACTTCCTTATTGTGTTTTATACTAAATCCTTCGTGGAGAATTGTCACAAAAATAGGTTCTTTAAACATTGTGTCAGCAAAAATAGATTCAAGATGTAATTTATTTGATTTTAATGATTCTCTAATCTTGTGGAGATTTAATCCTACTTCACCAAGGTTTTTTTCCTTGAATAGAATTATTATATCTATATCATTTGGATTAAGTTTATTTTTCATGAATGAACCTATAATAAAAATATCGACTATATTTTTATTTAGATTTCTTTTTAGTATCTTTTTCAATTGAGGGAATTTCAATTCCTGCATTTTTGAATACCTCCATGATTTTATTTAGTAAATAAATAGTTTCCTCTTCGTCAATTTCTTGTGTATAAGTTTTTCTATAGATTAAGAATAATGAAGAAGTAATTTCGTAAACTTCAGGGAAATTTTCTTTTAGTAAGTTGAACCGAGAGGTATGATCTTTAGCAAATAGATTTTTTGTTGAGAGTAGATAATCATTTAGTGCAGATAAAGCCTTGAAGTAATTTGCACAGGCAACATCAAGTTTCTTTAAATCTTGAGATATTTTTCCGATTATAAAATAATCTTGTGCTTTTTTCTTGAATTTTTCCATATGTTAATAATTAACTAAAACTATATAAATGTTTTGTTTTTGTTAATCAAAACCATTTGCCTAATCCAGTCTGCATTTTCTTTTTCTCAATCTCTCTTAATTTTTCTAATTGTTTTTCAATTCTGTCCTCTGAGAATTCATGTTCTGTGACTAAGAGTTGCTTTATTTTGTCCTCGTTGATTTTTGGAAATTCTATTTCTTCATTTGTAACTTTGTGTTTGTGGAAAAGTTCGAAGATTTCTTTCCAATCAAATTGGTCTTCTTCTGGGAGGGAGTGAATTCTTTGTTCAACCTCTTTGAAAATTTCAACAGGGTAGGGGAATTTTTTTACAAGTTCTAATGCTTTTTTTTGACCGATTCCTGAGACCCCTTTGGGATTGTAATCTGTGCCGACCAGAATTCCAATACAAATTAATTGGTCTAAATTTATTTCTAATTTATTTAGGACTTTTTCTAAATCAATTAATTCTGGATTTATTTCAACATATCCTGAAAATGTTTTTCTTTTTCGTGCTAAAGTTAAGTTTCGAATTAATATTGGTGTTCCAAATAAAAGTGCATCGTAGTCTTGACTTGCTGCTGCATAAATCTCTTTGTCTTTTTTGCAATAATGTGCGGCTTGGGCCTCGCCTTCTGACGGTGCTTGGACAACTGCAATTCCCATTGCTTGCAAAAGTTCTTTTGATTCTGAAATCATTTCGTCGTCTAATCTAAGTAATTGAGAAGAGTATGTTTTCATTCGCATTATGTCTTCATTTTGTTTTGCTTCTTCATATTTTTCAGAGGCTGTGTCTCGTGATTCTTGTCGTTTTTTGTGGGTCTTTGCTTTTAGTCCTGGTGCTTTTCCATCAAAAACATAAATTAATTTTATTCCTTCTGAAAGTAAAGCTATATTTCTATAAAAAATTCCAGAGAGATGACTTGTTATTCTTTTTTTAGAATCCATTAAAGGTGTTCCGTCTGGTTGTCGCACAGAGGATAAAAATTGGTAAAGTGAATTAAATGCATCCACACAAAGTGTTTTGTTTTTTAATTCTGAAATTTCAATTTCTTTTCGCGGTATAATGTCTTTGATGTTTAATCCCATGGAAAATAGAAGAATGAAGAAGTTAAATAATTATTGCTTTGGAACAAAATAATCTCCCATTTGTTTGGGTCCATGAATTCTGCTAAGTAAATTTAAGGTTAAACTATTTGAACTGTCCATTAAAATTGCTATCTTTTCAGAAAGAAATTCTAATTCTGAGTCCACAGCATAATTTTCTTTAAAGAGTGATCTTTCAATTTGTTTATAATTATGTCCTTTATCTTTTTTCTCCATTTTTTCAACTTGTGCTCTTGCATCATTATATGTATTCCAAAAGGCATTATTTATTCTCGCGGGAGAAGCTTCACTTGGCTTTAAGAAATTTTTAGAACCCTTACCTTGTAAATAATCATAACAATAAAATATTAGTAGTTCTGTTTTCTTTTTTATATCTCGAGCAAACTCTTCGCTAGGAAGACCTTTTTTTCTAACTTGCTCTAAGAATTGTATGTCTAAGGTATATCTCTCTTCGGGGGTTTTGTTTTTTATTCCCATATTGTTACTACTTCTTAATTGTATATAAATGTTTTGGTTTGGGAAAAATTGAATAACTAAATACTTATAAAGTTAATTTACAGCCAAAAATTATGACACTATATACTCTAGTTAATGAAGAAGGAACCCCCCAGAAGGATCAAATATAAATCTTCGTGATAAATCTGTTGTTTTGGATAGATTATCATTTATAACTATCGGTAAAAAAGAAGTTCCTTTAGCTTTTGATTCATTTGATCATGCTTGGAAGGTGGCAAGCCATGTAACTCGAGAAAATCCGAATAGTCAATTTTATCCAAGATTAGTATCAGATATATGTGAAGGGGAATATAAAAATAAATTAGCTAAAGGTGAAGTTAAATCATTTGAAGAAGAAATGGTTAGCTTTGTAAGACGACAAAAATTAAGAAGGATTGCTAAATATACTGGTTTTTTTCTAACAGGTGGTGGAATTGGATTCGGAATTGTAAATTATTTGATCTAACCAATTATTTTAAATAATCCCACAACTTTCTCATTTTATGAAAACAAAATTCATACCAATAGATTACCAGTATTTTGATTTTTCAGGCAGGAATTATGTGAATGTTTATGGTCGAGATGAAAAGGGTAAACGTGTTTGTGTAATTGATAATTGTGATGTTTATCTTTGGGCGATTTTGAAAGAGGGTTTGTCGAGGGTAAAGATTGATGCTTTGATTAAGAAAATTTCTAAGATTAAACTTGATGTGAAGGGCCGGAAAACTCAGGTTGAAAAAGTGGAGTTGCATAATATGAATTATATGAATCAACCTGTGAAGGCTTTGAAAGTTTTCGCGACGAATTACAAGGACTTGCACGACATTGCTGAGAAACTTGGGTTGGAGGAAATTGAAAAACGAAGAGGGTATGACCTTGGTTTTATTACTCATTATATTATTGAAAAAAAATTAGAGCCGTTGAAATGGTATGAGGTTGAAGGAGAGATGTTAAATAATTCACAGGAATTCGGAGGAATTGATATGGGGCTTGATGTTGATGTTTGTTTGAAGTTGAATAAAAGTGCTGAAATTAAATATAAAGATTATACTCCAAAAGTTTTGGCTTATGATATTGAAACAGATGAATTGAAAATTGGGAAAGGCGAGATTTTAATGTTGAGTTTAGTTGGAAGTAATTTTAAGAAAGTTTTAACTTGGAAAAAATCTGATAAAAAACAAAATTTTGTAGAATATGTTAAGGATGAGGCAGAGTTGATTGAGAAATTTGTCGAATATGTTAGAAAAGAGTCGCCTGATTTTTTAGTTGGTTATTTTTCAGATGGTTTTGATTTGCCTTATTTGAAAGCACGAGCAGAAAAACATAATGTTAAACTTGGTTTGAGTTTAGATGATTCACAGCCGAAGTTTTCGCGAGGAGTTAGTTTGACAGCGAAGACAAAAGGAATTGTTCATATTGATATTTTAAGATTTATTCGAACTATTTATGCGCAGTATATGAAATCAGAAACTTTAACTTTGAATGATGTTGCGAAGGAATTTCTTGGGGATACTAAAAAAGATTTTGATGTTTACACTAATTTGAAAGGCGAGATTGATTGGACAAAGTTTTATGAATATAATCTTCATGATTCTGTTTTAACTTTGCAACTTTTTGAAAAATTTTGGCCAGATATGTTGGAGTTTTCTCAAATTGTTAAAGAACCTCTAAGTGATTTGTCGAGGGCAGGTTTATCAAAATATGTTGAGAATTATTTGTTACATCATCTTGGAGAATTTAAGGAAATTCCAGAGAAGCGACCAGGTTATGATGAAATCGGCGAGAGAAGAAAAACAACTCATGTTGAAGGGGCTTTTGTTTTAGAACCAAAGCCAGGTTTTTATGAGGACATTGTTGTTTTTGATTTTAGTTCTATGCATACTTCAATAATTATTTCAATGAATATTTCTCGAGAGACTTTTGTGACTAAGAAAATTAAAGGAGGGGCTTGTATTGAAATTGATAATAAAGAATATTGTTTTGATAAAAAGAAAGGTTTTATTCCTGAGTTGTTGAATGAACTTTTTTTGAAACGACGGAGATTTAAGGCAGAGTATAAGAAAAATCCTGATGTTATTACAAAGGCTCGGAGTAATGCTTTCAAAGTTTTGTCAGCCTCGGTGCATGGGTATATTGGTTTTTTTGGTGCGAGATATTATTCTAAAGAATCGTCTACTGCAATTTTAGGTTTTGTTAGAAAGTTCAATAAAGAAGCGATTGAAATGATTGAAAAAGAAGGGTATGAAGTTATTTTTGGTGACACTGATTCTGTTGGGTTTCTTCGTGGGAAAAAGTCTAAGACAGAGATTAAGGAATTTTTGAAAAAACTGAATTCTAAACTGCCTGGAATTATGGAAATGGAGCTTGAGGGATTTTTTAAGAAAGGACTTTGGGTTATGAAGCGAGGTGGGAAAGCTGGGGCGAAGAAGAAATATGCGATGTTGGATGAGAAAGGGCAGTTAAAAATTCGGGGTTTTGAAACTGTGCGACGTGATTGGTGTGGTTTGGCACGTGAGGTTCAGAGTAAAGTTATTCATATTATTCTTGAAGACAGCGACGAGAAAAGAGCTTTGGAATATGTTAAAGAAATTGTTAAGAAAATTAAAGAAAGAAAAATTGATAAAAAAGATTTAATGATTCACACCCAGTTGAAAAAAGCTATTTCAGAATATATTGCCCAAGGTCCGCATGTTATTGCTGCGAAAAAAATGCGAGAACAAGAAATCCCAATTGAACAGGGGGGTTTGATTAATTATTATATTGCTGAAACCGATGGGAAGAAGAAATTAGTTCGTGATAAAGTTAAGTTGCCTCATGAAAAAGGAGAATATGAAATTGAATATTATTTAAAGAATCAAATTTTACCGGCGGTGGAAAATATTTTTGAAGTTTTTGGGGTGGATGTTGCGGGGTTGGTGGAGAGAAAAAATCAAAAAGGACTTGGAGGGTGGATGAAATGAAGGATAGAAAAAGACCAAAACTTAAACCACTCTTTTTAGAAAGAATGCAAAAGCTTTTGCCAGATAAAAAAGATTATGAAAAATATATTGAGATTTTAAAAGTCGAACCTGTGCGTTCTATTAGATGTAATACTTTAAAGATTAGTCCTAAAGATTTGAAAAAAAGATTGGAGAAAAAATCTTGGAAGATTTCTCAGCCTTGGAAAAATTTTGAGGAAGTTATGGTTGTTGAAAATGAATTAGAGCCAGGTGAACTTGGTCGTGCGATTGAGCATCTTCTGGGTTATTATTATATTCAAGAGTTAGCGAGTATGTTGCCGATTTTAGTTTTGAATCCTAAGCCTGGTGAAAGTTTTTTAGATTTGTGTGCTGCGCCTGGTTCAAAGACAACACAAGCTGCTGCGCGAATGGAGAATTCTGGAAATATTATTGCGAATGAAGTTAATATTGGTCGGCTTCGAATTTTAGCGTCGAACTTGGAGCGGTGCGGTGCCGCGAATGTTGTGATTACTCGAAAAGATGGTTGTGCACTTTGTCAAAGATTGAATAAATTTAATCCTGATTTTAAGTTTGATAAAATTCTTGTTGATGCGCCGTGTTCTGGTGAGGGGACTTTGCGGAGTTCGCCGAAGACATATTCAATGTGGAATATTAATACTATTAAGAATTTGCCGAAGATTCAGTTGGGATTGTTTAAATCTGCATTTGAAGTTTTGAAAGTTGGAGGAGAAGTTATTTATTCAACTTGCACTCATGCTCCTGAAGAAAATGAGGGAGTTGTCGACGCTATTTTGAAAGAATTTGGAGATAGAATTGAAATTTTGAAAGTTAAACTCCCTTTTACTGCTCGAGAAGGAATTACTGAATGGGAAGGAAAAGATTTTGATAAGAGAGTTAAGAATTGTGCGCGGGTTTATCCGCATGATAATAATACTGAGGGGTTTTTTGTTAGTAAGTTTAAGAGGGTAAAGTAGAGTGCAATAATTTTTATAAAGTCACAAAAGATAAATTTTCTATGGATTATAGTGTTATTGAATCTTTAATAGAAAGCTTAGGAAAACTAAACGGAACTCATTGGGATCTTCCTAAAAAAGCCATAAGTCGCGAATCAACATCATATATTGTAACTGGGAGGTATAGGGGATATGGCAATTCAGATACAGAGGATTATCTTTGTAAAGGAAACCCCTTAGATATAATCGCTCATTTCATTGAGCATAATGACTATTTTTCTCAAAATAGGCACGGAGAAACAACAAATAATGTGTATGATAATCGAGCCCTTATTTTGGCATCTGAATTTGCAAAAAAAGGAAATAAGTGGACATTTGCTAACCCAGATCTTGTGTGGACTTTTAATAAAAAGATAACTTTTGAATATACTAATGAAGTTTTAGTTCCTAAGATAGAAGTTATTGCTCCAGAGGAAATTGATAATTATTGGGGCTATCAAGTTTTAGAGGATTTGAAAACAAAGAAAGGATTTGTTAAAATTGCTTCAGAAATTTTAGAACCTAAAAAAGTTTCTGCTTTAGTAAAACATTTATTTTAATTTAAAAAAGTGAAAATTTAAATACTTGATTAATTTATATTTCATAAGATGGTGATTAAGCAAAAAAGTAAATTAGATGGATGGACAGTTTTTTGGAAAATTCTTTTATTAATTTGGTTGATTATTGGACTTGCTTTGCTGATTTTTGAAGTCTCTTGGTATTTTAAAATTCAAAATGTCGAGGGTGCAAGTCCTGAGCAGGTGTTAGCAAATGTTTTTGTGATTATGATTCTTGGTTCTATATTTGCCTTGGGTTTAATTGGAATTTTCTTTTATGTTCTTATAAGTTTGGTGGTTTGGTTGATTGTTTGGCTGGGGCGGAGAAATAAACCGAGGAAGAGAAAGAGATAAAAACTCCATCTTTCTTCTTCTCGAATGAAACCCGAAGGACAATTTCGCATAATGAATGACTCTGAACAAAATGAAGTTTTGAAAATGTTGAATAGGCAATTTGGTGTGAAAAAGATTCCAGGTGTTTTGTTACAGCGAGGGGCTGAGAGGATTTTTCTTTATTCTGGTGATTTGGGTTCTGAGGAAATTTTTGGATTAGAGAAAACTTTGCCTGTTGAAAGAGTTGGAGTTTATTTTGGGAAATTTTTTGAGGATAGTTTTAGATTAAGTATTGAAGGCGCCCAGATTTTACAGAATCAAATCAACAAGGGTGTTTTTGAATTAGATGATTCGCAAGTTGATACATGGATGTCAGGAAGCGAGTTAAATGTGGAGACAGGTTTCAAAGGAATTCTTGCAATGAAATACAAAGATGATTTGTTAGGTTGTGGAAAAGCTTCTGCATTAAAGATTGGAAATTTTATTCCGAAGAATCGCCGGTTGAAGTTGAAAAATTAAATTATTTTTTCTTGTATTGCCCACAGACATATGTCACTTCCAATTTACTCTTAGAATTTCGTTCATTTTGTTCACAATTAATCGTTCCACATTCATAAAATAATGAATGTCCACAAGAAATCTATTAATTCAAAAACAATTTATTGTCGCTGTTCAACTAATCCCAATAATGGAAATCTCCAAATTAACTATTATTCTTCAACGGAAAATCCAAGCGAAACAGGATTTAGAGTAAACTAATTGAGCAACTTATTGCGAACATTTTTTATATTCATATTTCATTTGTTTTTTATGGAAAAAAGAAAACTATTAATAAATTTTGTTTATTGTAATCCTGTTGGGCATGTTGTTGAGGCACTTAAATTTGCAAAAGGATTTTATGATGCAAATAAAAATCTTGAGATTCATCTTATTCTTAATGAAAGAAGCCCTGTAGAGTTAGCTAAATCTTGTGATTGGATAAAAAAAGTTTATTCAATTAATACCTTTGATTTCTTGAGAAATAAAACTAATTATTCTTTCTTTGACAAGATTAATAAAAACTGGGATTATATCCTCGCTGATTTTAGGGCATTTGATGAAAAAGAAGAACCGGATTTAGGGAAATTTCATGAAAAAGCTAAACTTTTTTTTAATGCTAAAGAATATTATGGCAATATTTGGGATGAATCAAAATATCCTTCTACCTTGAAATACATACCAGATAGTAAAGTCACATTAAGTATCCCAAAGAAATCACTAGAATATTCTATTAAATATAAACACAGGGGAGAGAAAATAGCTATTATGTTAGCAGGATCTGCAGAATCAAAAGAATATCCCACAATAAAAACTTGGGAGAAAATTATTAATTCTATTCAAAAGAAAATTCCAAATTCTAAAATTTATTTAACTGGGATTAGGAAAGCAGCCAAAGGTAGAACCTCAACAGAAGCCTATTCCCAAAATGAATTAAGAGAATTATTGAAAATAAAAGATGTTGAAGATTGTTATGATATCGGTTTATGGAATCAATTAGCCTTAATTAAACAATGTGATGTTTTTATTGCACCCCATACAGGTTTTGCATTTTTAGCACCTTGTGTTGGCACTCCTTGGTTAGCTATCTCTCGAGGAGATTGGCATGAATACATTTTTAATAGAGTTCCATTTTATAGTATATTGCCTGATGTAAAAGATTATCCTAGATATGCAAGTAAAATGAAGTTAAAACTAAAAAAAGGAGAAAAAATTCCAGAGATGAAACCTGGGAAATTAGATAAAAAGATACCAGAGATAATTAAGGGAATTAATTTACTCCAAAATAAATCGTTTACTTATCAAAAAGCTCTTGCATTTCATATAAGAAAAATAAAAGAATCTTCTACTATTAAAAGTGCATATTTTTCATTTGATGATGTGCTAAAATTATAAAAACCCTCTTTCTATTTATTTTTCATGAATAAACAAGATATTTTGAAGGCAGGTAAGATTGCACAAGAAGTTCGTGAGTTTGCGCGAGGAATTATTTTTAAAGATAAACTTCTTTTAGAAATAGCAGAAGCGATTGAGGATAAAATTATTGAACTTGGTGGGGAGCCGGCTTTTCCTGTGAATCTTTCGATTAATGAGGTTGCAGCGCATTACACTCCGTCGCATGAAGATACAAAACTTGCTTATGGTTTATTGAAAGTTGACTTTGGTGTTTCTGTTGATGGCTGGGTTGCTGATACTGCTTTTACACTTGATTTGGAAAAGACAAATGAGAACAAAAATTTAATCGACGCTGCTGAGGCTGCTTTAGCAAATGCTTTGAAAGTTGTGAATAAAAATTCCACACTCGGAGAGATTGGCAGTGTGATTGAAAAGACAATTACTGAAAAAGGTTTTTCTGTGATAATAAATTTATCTGGGCATTCAATGGGGGAATATGATTTACATGCAGGAATTACTATTCCGAATATTGATACTGGGAGTGTTGAAAAATTGGGCGAGGGACTTTTTGCAATTGAACCTTTTGCGACAAATGGAAGTGGCCGTGTTAAAGATGGCAGGGATTCTGGAATTTATGCTTTGGTTGATTCAAAAAATGTGCGGAGTCCTATTGCTCGGGAAGTTTTGGATTTTATTGCAGAGGAATATTCAACATTGCCTTTTTGCTCTCGATGGCTTGTTAAAAAATTTGGGACAAAGGCTTTGATTGGTTTGAGACAATTAGAGGCGAACGGGAATTTGCATTCTTTTGCGCAGTTAGTTGAAGTTAATCGAGGAAAAGTTGCGCAGGCTGAACATACTATTTTTATTGAGAAAGGAAAGAAGGTTGTGGTTACTTCGAGGGGGGATTAGCGGTTACAATTTTCTATTAAATCTAAGTCAATATGGGTTTCACAAGAATTACAAATATAACCTGTTTTTTCATAATTATCTGGAATAAAATCAAATTCAAATCCCTGTGAATCCTTACATGAAGGACAAGTTCCTTGAAATAATTTTTCTAAACCAAAAAGTTCTTCGTCGTCATCTAACTCTTTAAATTCTTGCCTCATATATAGCACCCCTCAAAAGTTTTTAGGTTCTTTTAGTAAATAATCATAACAGCAA
>CAZRXO010000011.1:0-23715 GCA_964604105.1 Candidatus Woesearchaeota archaeon
TCTCAATTCTCTCACGAACTAAAGTAGGGAAGTTTTCTTGAGACAGGCGAACTTACTAAAAAAGCCAGAAAAACAGTTTGTGATAAATCCATATTCTCCATCCTAAAGTCGATACCTCACCTTATCATAAATAACTTTAAGCCAAACAGGAAAAATAGCCCGATAAACTTTCTTAAATAAATTCTCTCTAAGAAAATCCATAACCTCTAAAATTTTCAAAGCAAATAAAGTCTTTCCATGATTTTTCAAATTCCTCTCAATTCTTTTTTCATTAATCAACCATTTCAAAACAAAACCTGGAATTAACCCATAACGCCCATGACTCACACTTCCCCGCATTAAATTCAAAACCAAAACCAAATACATATTTTTCTTCTTCAACAAAATATGTTTTGATCTATCCCAATAATTCAACTTCCAACTTTTCTCAACCTGAACTCCTAAATCTGCATCTTTAATCGCCCTATCATACAAACCACTTCCAGGGAAAAAAACCAAATTATTCACAGAAAGATAATATGGCTTTTCCAATTTCATCAACAACTTAATCATATTCAAAACATCTTCTGCTTTTTCATAAGGATTGCAAGTTATCACATCATACATCACAGCCAAATTTTTATACTTACTCAAAATCTTACTCGCCCGAATCACATGTTCATCTGTTTGATTCCGATGATAAACCTCTCGATTAACTCTCTCAACACCTTGAATTCCAATTATAATATCTGTGCACCCTGCATCCACCAACAACTTAATTTTATCCTCACTAACAGTCTTTGGATCACCAAGACATTTAAATCTCATTCCAACTTTCTCCTTATACAATTCACAAAACTTCTTAATATCTTTCAACGGCCTCAATAAAAAAGTATCATCACGAATATCAAAATAACTCAAACTCTTAAACCGCTTCTTCAAATCTAAAATACAATCAATAATATATTCAGGACTATGCCACCGCACAATATTCTTACACTTTCCTTTATACAATTTATTAAATAAATTATTACTGCAATACTCACAACCATAAGGACAACCCCGCCCCGTCAAAAAGAAAACACAACCATCCAAGTCTCTCTCAGAAAATTTCCTCAAAACCCCACCCTCTAAAACAAAATGATTTTTCAAATCATAATCTACAAAAGGTAATTCATCAAGATTCTCTATCACAGGACGAACATCATTCTTAATTATTTTTCCCTTATCATTGTAAGTTGATTTTGAAACTCCTAACTTATTGGGGTGTGGGGTCATAGGGGCAAGGGCGGGTTTTTGACGAAGTCGAATGTTAGTGGGTTTTTGAGTTTCAAAATCACGAACCCATAAATTTTTGATTCCAAAAATTTTCTTATTCTTCTCCAAATTTTTAACCAAGTCCAAAATAGCACCCTCTCCCTCACCAACACAAACAAGATCACAATGCTCAATACATTTTTCAGGAGAAATCGTAGCATGCACACCCCCCCAAACAACAGGAGATTTCAATTTTTTATCTTTTAGATAATCAATAATCTGCACAGCACGAGGAGCAGTCGAAGCATACGAACTAATACCAATTAAACCAGAACCTCGACACAAATTCAAAAGCGAATTCAATTCACCCTCACTATAAACCACAGAATAATCCTCTGGCCCAACCATAAAAGCCACTCGCACATCATGCCCTGCTTTTTTCAACACAATAGAAATTGTCCTAATCCCCTGGTCTGAAGGTGTTGTCGCAGTTGAAATAAGTACAATTTTCATAGACTCTCAAAATAAATTATTTTTTTAAGGATTATTGTGATTAAGATATACCTAAAAACTATAGATTTAGAAAGAACTCATTCTTGAGATAGCCAAATAATAAACCAAAAAAATAATTATCTCAAGAACAATAGTAATCACAGAAAGAAAATCTCCTCTTAATTTATATTTTCTAATAAAAAATAAAGAAACAATAGCAATAATAAAAGAGGCCCAATAAAAAATAATTCCAATCAAAAAAACAGAAGGAAATTTAGAAGTAAGAAAGAAAAATATAAAAAAAAGCATAAGCAATCCAAAACTTATAATTGCAAGTTTACTCCATCTTCTTTCTTTCATAAAAATATTAACAAATTAATTATTATAAATCTTTCTCAAATACACCTACATTTCATAAAGAAATATTTATAACTCCCACTTAACATCTTCAATTATGAGTTTAGTCAGCAAATATTTTTGGGTATTTTTCCTCCTTGGACTTTTAGCAGGAATTTTCATCAAATCATCATCAATTCTTTCACCTTATATTCTCTACTTTCTTATGTTTGCTTTTTTTCTTAGTTGTCTAAAAATTAAAAATTCAAATATAATCAAAAAAATCAAAAAACCTTTTCTAATAATTTACTTAATACTTTTAATACTAATTATAGTTCCCACAATAATTTATCTCCTAGTAAGAAATTTTATTGAATTTGAATATGCAATTGCAATTCTCATTCTTCTTGCAATGCCTGCAGGAATGATAGTCCCAACTTATGCAACAATTTTCAAAGGCGACAAAGAACTTGCATTAATTCTTGCAATCTTAACTTCTCTCTTATGTCCAATAACAATTCCAGCATTAATCTATTTACTTTCAGGAATAAAAACAAACATAAATTTTCTAAACATGTTCACAACATTAAGCATGATTATTTTCATACCATTTATTTCAGCAATTATTATTAAGAAAACTTCACCAAATTTTATTCAAAAAACAAAACAATATTATTCTTCAATTTCAATATTAGCTGTTACATTAATTATTGCAGGAGCAACTGCAAAAATAGATTTTATCCCAACAATTTCTAACGACATATCAATAATTCCCTCATTTACATTATTATTTGCAATAACTTTTTTTCTCTACTTAATAGGTTATTATATTGTATTCAACAAAAACAAAAAAACAAAGATAACCTCTTCACTTGCAATGGCTTATATGAACTCAGGTCTAGCAATTGTGTTCGCTGCAGAATTTTTCACAGCAAAAACTTTACTTTTAGTTACACTCTATCAAATTCCAACAACATTAGGAATAATTATCTTTGGCTCTCTCATAAAGAACAATAAGCATGCACAACAACAGGCCCACCAGTAGCACCTTTAATCCTCACAGGAGTTGTTTGTAAATCAAATCTAGATAATTTATCAGAAGGAATTTCATGAAGATGCACAATAGATTCAACAATCATTTTATTTCTTAAAGCCTGATGAGATTCATGTTTTCCAACAGGATCAACAGTCAAAGAATCAACACCCACAACTTTAAGATTTTCAAAACTTGCTAAATATTCTGCAGCCTCCCTAGTTAAATAAGGAAGATTTTCAGGAACATGTTTTCTATTTTCTTCAAGCCATCTATCATAACCAGTCCTAATTATAATTGCTCCAACTTCATTTAATTTTTCAGAAAAAGATTCTAAATGTTTCTTCTCTATTTTGACAAGATATTTAATTCCATCAAAATCTTGTGCTTCAAGAGAATTCGAAAGATCAATCATAATAGCAGGGTTATAAAAAAATTCATTTCCAAAAAATTCAGCCCCTTTTTCTTGTGAATCTAAATTTTGATGACTTGGTGCATCAAAATGAGGTTGAAAATTATGATCTCCAATAACATGAGTATAATGATGCCAACCTGTTTCATGAATATCACTAAAAACTTCTCTCTTTAATTCAGGATCTCCAGGATAACCTTCAGTCTCTAAAGTTAATGGATGAGTTAAATCTATCATTAAAAACTTTTTCCCAGCAAATATAATTTCTTTTGTATTTCCCATACAAATATTAAGATAAATTACTTTTAAAAATTTATATAATTATTGAAATCTCATTGTTTTGTTTATTATTTTACTTCATCTGGGAGGGTGGGCGGGGGATGGTGGAGGAATTCAAAACAATGAGATTTTTCAAAACCTCATCAATCCTATTTCCCAATTTACTCCAAGCAAATTGTTCAACAGATTTTTTAGCTTCTTTTTTCATTTTCTTATTTATCTCACTATTCTCCATCCCTTTCAGAATTAAATCAGCTAATTTTTTATAATCCCCAATTTCAAATAAATAACCATTGCCCTTAGTAGACATTTCTTTGGAAATGTCTCGGGGTACACCCTTGGGTGTGGCATTATCTTCAACAATTTCTTTCCCCCCATCATTTGTGCTTGAAATAACAATTTTCTCCCGCGCCATAATTTCAATCAAAACCTGTGGCATTCCTTCTCTTTTCGAAGGTAAAACAAAGACATCACAAGAATCAATAATCTCCAGTTTCTTCTTCAATTCATAAACCCCTCCATGAAAAATAACATTCTCATTTAATTTTAATTCTTTAACCAAAGATTTTATTTTTTTCCCATATTCTTCCTCCACAGGACCAACAAGATTCAAAATAATTTTAGGATTTTCTTTCAAAACAATTTCAAAAGATTTCAACAAAGTTTCAACATCCTTCACAGGTGCAATCCGCCCCAAAAATAAAACCGACTTTGTTTTAGATTTCTTACTTTTTTTAATTTTAAAATAATCATCAGCCACACCATTTGGAACATAAACTATTTGAGAATCTTTTACCCCTAACTTTTTCAAATAAGCCACCTCCCATTTTGCAATAGTAAAAATCTTAGAATACTTTTTCAAAATTCTTTTCCCCACTAAATTATCATACAACCAAACCATAAAATTAGTTTGAGGATTTCTAAATGCAGGATTCACAAAAGGAGCATGAGTAACCAAAATACAAGGCACCCCCAACTTCTTAGCAATTTTCAAAGCCTTTGTAGAATAATACTGCCTATAAGCATGAACAATAATAACATCAGGTTTAAACTTCAAAGCCTCTTTTTCATAATCCCAAAAAAAGCTATTCTCTCCAAAACTTCCAAATGGTTTAAATCTCTTCACCAAAATACCATTAACTTCCTCTTCAGAACAAGCATACTCAATTCTGCCAGAACCCCTTTTTATATTCGAAGAAAATACTAAAACTTCATGACCCAATTTCTTTAATTCCAAAGCTTCCTGACTAACTCTGGCCCAAACTCCACAAATTCCCTTTGAGAATGCAGTGACTTCTAAAATTTTCATTTAATTAAATCCCCCATTTTAACAAACTTCTCATCTTTATAAAAATCATTAACAATAAAATCCAAATTATCAATTAATGTTTCATAAGAAAAATTTCTATCAATTCTACTCTCAGGTAATTTGATAAAATCCCATGAATGTGCATAAAAAACCAAATCTTTATTAAACATCTTCAAAAAATAAAGATAAACTTTCAAAATTCTTTTGGAAAAAATCCTCAACGGCAAAGAAACAAATGGAATAAAAAAACTCGAAAGAGGAATCTCATAAAAACCTTTATTCAAACCATAAACTTTTCGCTTTCCAAAAAAACTTCTCCACCACAATTTAATTCTCTTCGGAAAAAATAATAATTGCAAAAAATTCAAAGGAGTATAAGAAGAATCATAAACAAATTTGTTTTTTTTCAAAATCTTCAAGGTATCCTCGTCAATTGAATGTTGTGGCGCACGAAACCCACAAGGATTCTTTCCAAAAACTTTCCTATAAATTTTAACAGAACCCTTAATTCTCATTTCTTTCTCTTCAAAATCCAAATCATCAAACCTCTCATGTTCATAACCATGTAAAGCAATCTCATGCCCTTGATTCTCCAAATCTCTAAAATAATCAGGGAATTTTTCAATTAATTTTGCAGGAACAAAAAAACAAACCTTAATTTTTCTCTTATCCAAAACTTTCAATAACCGGGGAATGCCCAATTCCAAACTTTTATATTTCTCCGAATGTAAATCCTGTTCAACATCAAAACTTAAAGCAATCATATAAACTCGACCATCATAAGAGTTAAAAAGTTTATTATGGTCAACTCCATATAGAAAATGAAGAAATTTGTGCAAAAATGCTAATTAAGAAAATGAAAATTTCCTGGAAAGCATTTAAAAAAATAGACAATTGGGGGGACTTTTTTTTAGATTACCTGGGACTTAAAAAAGGCCATATAATTTATAAAATTGGAACAAACAAAATTAAACTTCGGGCAGGAACAATTGATAAAAGCATTCTAACAGAAATTGCTTTAACAGATAAATATTTTCCAAAGAAATTAAAATTAAGAGAAAAATCAACAATTATTGATTTAGGGGCACACATAGGAATTTTCTCTATTTTAATAGGTTCCAAATTTCCTAACGCAAAAATATATGCAATTGAACCCCTCAAAAAAAATTTTGAATTATTAATTGAACAAACTAAAATAAATAAAACAAATATCAAACCAATAAAAATTGCTATAACAAACAAAAAAGGACAAGCAAAATTATACTGTGGAAGACATTCTGCAAGGGGGTCTCTCTATAGAAAAGAAGGAAACAACTATGAAAGTGTTGAAACAACAACACTAAAAAACTTTTTCAAAAAAGAAAACATAAAAAAATGTGACCTTCTTAAAATAGACATTGAAGGGGGGGAATATCCCACACTATATTCAACCCCAAAAAAAATATTTAAAAAAATAGAGAGAATCCTTTTAGAAATACACCCCATAGAAGGGGAAGATAAAAATGCCTTAATTAAATTTTTAAAAGAAAAAGGATTTAAGATATTCCTTAAGGAAAAAAATTTTATATTCGCCATAAATAATAATTTAAAATGACCTGGAAAGGATTTAAAGATATTCAAGCAAAAATTGAAGTAGATGTCACCCCAAGTGAAGAAGAGATTTTATCAAAAGTAAATAGAAGCAGAAGAAAAAATGTAAATAAAGCAATAAGAGAAAATCTAATTGCCATCGAGGGGAAAACAAATGAAGAATGGAATCAATGGTATGAAATTTACAAAAAAGTTTGCAAGGAAGGGGGAATAGAACACGATTCACTAGAAACTTACAAAATCCCTGCATCAACTTTAATGCTCATAAAAAAAGACGACAAGATTTTAGGTGGAGGAGTTTTCACAGAAACCGACGACAAATTAGTTTGGAAAGCTTATGCCTCACTCATCGAATTCCAAGAATTAAGAGTAAATGATTTTCTATATTGGAGCGGATTTGTTTGGGCAAAAAAAAGAGGAAAGAAAAAAGTAGACCTCGGTGGTTGGCAGATAAAAGCCCGAGGACACTTAAACGGAATAAATAATTTCAAAGAACAATGGGGTGGAGAGATAATTTACTATAATATTTATAGCAAAAGTCCATTATACATTCTCGGAAGAAAAGCAATAAGGAACTCTGCAACAACGAGGTGGATTTGGGATAGAATTAAACGACGACCAAAAAGTAAAAAGAATTAATTTAAACACCATATTTTAAAATAACTTTGGCAAGTTCTTCTGCAATTTTTTCTACCTTCTTTTCACTCCACGAAGGATTCAAAACAATATTGATTACTCTTGAAGCAAATTTTCTTGCATGGGGGGTTTGGTCCAAGACCCATTTATTAGACAAAAAAGTATTTTGGTCTAAAGAATCAATCCATCGTTTGGTGCATTTTATTCCTTTTTTCAGGAGTTCCTCGTAAACTATTTCTTTATTTTTTACAAATATTTGAAAAGTAAAGAAAAAACTATCTGTAGGAAGTTGCGCCCAGGTAACACCTTGTAAATTATATTTTGATCTCAAAGAATTTGTAATCGCCCCAGATATTTCTCTTCTCCGAACTATATCCAACTTTTTAGAAGAAAAATAAATCAAATTAGAAATTCGTGGCATAGCAATTGGAGTTAAATCCTCAAATGTAATTTTCAAATTAAGCCCTTTTTTAACAGGACTTAAAATTTTAATCAAAGTCTCACTAAAAGAAAACAATTTTATGCACCTAAGGATATCCACTTTATCCAATCGATAATTTTTAAGAACAACATTAATTTTGCCTTTATTTCTTACATAACCACTTCCAATGAAGAGATTGAAGGATTTAAAAAAACTAAAAAAAGATGCATCGCCAAAAGTTCCTATCATCTTGCCTTGATATTCCAAACCAGCACAGTCAACACAATCTTCAATCAAAAGAAGCCCATTTTTTTTACACCATTCACTTATCTGTTTAATTTCCTTATTTATGATTCCAAAAGTATGTACAATCAAAACAGATTTAATCCGAGGATTTCTGGAATATTTCTTGTTTAATTCAGATAAGGAAACATTAAAATCCTCTCGAGAAGAATCCAAAAGAATAGGTTTGATATTATTTTGAAGAAGAAATGCAGAGAATAAATCTGAACAAATAAATGATTGTATTGCCATTTCAGTATTCTTCAATTTAAAATCTTCGACAATGGCTTGTAAGGAATATCTTCCCCTTTTTGTAAAAAGAATATTTCTTTCAGGAAATAGTCCTCTGAAATATTTCTCAAGATTAATTAACATAAATTGGTATAATTTTAAGGGTTTAAAACGATTGTTGTCTTACAATAACTTTAATTAAGGGGCACCGTAAAATCATTCTTCAAAAGAAAATTCAATTTTTGTTCAACTTCATCGAGAGTAATTAAATCCATCAAATTATTTGAAGTGGCAGATTCGTCTTGATGATGAATCACTAATGACCTCTTTAACGGGCGAATAGTTTCCAAATTAATCGGTCCCCACAAAGCCAAAACTTTCGCCCCAGAAACCCACGCAATATGCATTGGCCCCCCGTCGTTAGCAATTACCAATTTACTTTTTCTGAATAAAATAGAGAGTAATCTTAAATTAAAATTAATTAGTGGAATCCCCCTCCCGCCTCTACAAAGATGCTTAACTAAGTCTCTATCTTCTTCCCCTCCAATCACAACGACCCCATAATTCTTATATTTTAGTTTTACCTTTTTCATTAGTTTATCAAAATTCCTGACAGGCCATTGTTTTTTCACACTCGTTGCACCAGGACAGATACAAATATAATTCTTCAATTTATTTTTAAAAAGAAATTTATTTACCTCTTTTTCATCAGATTTATCTACAACTATCTCTGGCCAGTAATCTTTTATCTTAAAACTCAGACCTTTTGCAACAAGATCTGCATCAAATTTTATTGTGTGTTCAATTTTTTTAAACTCAATAGGATTTGTTAAAAAAGGTTTTCCGCCAGTAGTATTAAAATAAGAAACCCGCTTTTTTATATTTGGCATCCAAAGAAAAAAGATTATATTCAACAGGCTTCCCCGAATATCAATACCGACGTCAAATTTTTCAGATTTTATTTTCTTAAGTATCCCAAAGTATCTTCGCAGAGATTTTAAATTTTTATTTCTCCAGAATAAATCAATTGTGAGAAGATTGTCGATATGGGGATTTTTCTCTAAAAGAACAGCCGAGACTGGAGAGACTAATGCAGTTATCTTGCTCCGAGGATATACTCTTTTTATTTCTCGATAAACCTGACTACACAAGACCACATCCCCAATATGATCATTACGAACAATAAGAATTTTTTTTGGAGAAGTTATTTTAACTGGTTTACTTTTAATAAATAAAGAAGTTAATTTATCAAAAAGATAATAAAAAACAGCCGTGTTTGCGGATTGTAATCTCTGTTGGTATAATTTAAAACCCATTTCTTTACTTATGCTTAACATAAACTTTATTAAAATTTATTTTTAGATTATATCCCCTAAAGAGTTTCCGAAGTTCAGAATTTGTAAAATGATGCCCTCGATGCCAGCCCCCTTTTGGAGCATGCGCATTTCTACCATAAACATCTCCAAACTTCCAAGACTTGCCAAAATAAAGTGCAAAAAATGGAGCAACCAAAGACTTGAAAATATATTTTGGACTTTCAGTGACCCTTCTTAATTCAAAAATTAAAGTTCCATCCTTCTTCAACATACTCATTAGGTTTTTAATCAGTTCAGCACAATATTTATCCTCGATATACCCTAAAAAAGCATAAAGACCAAGAATGTAATCAAATTTTAATTTAGCCTTATTTAATCTCGCAAATAATACTGCATCCCCACAATGATAAACTGCCTGGGGCTCAATTTTCTTAGACAAAGCAATCATATTTTCTGAGATATCTATAGCAGTAACTTTATGCCCTTGCTTAACCAATTCCTTTACTTCTCTTCCACCCCCACAACCCAATGAAAGAATCTCTTTTTTTGAAATCAACTCCCCCATAATTTCTAAATTAGGATCATCTTTGGTTTTATATACCAAACAATCCTTTACTCTCATTTCATCTTCAAATAAAGTCTTTACATCCATTTCCGATATCTTTACCATCTTACTTAAGTAACTTTCAGGTTTAAAAATGTTAACAAGATTTTTTATTAAAATAATCCAAAACCTTTTTCACAGATTCTTCAACACTCTCCGACGCTGTATTTAATTCTATTTCAGGATTTTCAGGAGCTTCGTAAGGAACATGTATTCCAATCATGTTTGAAATTTCCCCGCAAGCAGCCTTAGAATACAAACCCTTAGTATCTCTCTTTATACAATCCTCAAGAGAACAATTAACAAAGACCTCAACAAAATCCTTTCCAAAAATATTTCGCGCACTTTCTCTTGATTCTCTAAATGGAGAAATAATTGGAACAAAAATATAATCACAATTATTCAACTCCTGTTTACACAAATCCGCAATGAGTCGATTATTTTCTTTAATATCTTCTTCAGAAAATCCAAGATGCTTATGCAAGTTATTTCTTACAAAATCACCATCAAAAATCCGAACTTTTTTCCCTTTATTTTCAAATTCTTCCTTCAAACTCTCGGCAATTGTAGTTTTACCACTTCCAGACAAACCTGTAAACCAAAGAACCTTCGCCATAGAAACATCATCACTCACAAAAACCTTCTTCCCTTTTTTTATTTTATTAAGAATAATCTCAGAAATCTCCGGTCGCATAAACCAGTCTGGAGGACTAATTCTGTTTTGTAACATCTCACGAACTTGGGTCCCAGAGATATGTAATTTCATCTCTTCTGGATGAGAAGGATCATCTGGCTCATGAATATGTTTCTTCTGAATTTCAGAATAAAAAACTTTATCAAATTTAATTGGAATAATTCCCAACTCTTCTTCAGTAAACTTATTAAAAATGTCATGTGAAGCATGAGGGTCGTAAAAATTCCCCACACCAGTATGATCTCTTCCAATAACAAAATGACTACAACCAAAATTCTTTCGAACCAATGCAGTAAAAATTGCCTCACGAGGACCAGCATATCTCGAAAAAGTAGAAAATGCAGAAAAAACTACTTTCTCCTTAGGGTAAATATCATTAATCATTTTTTCATAAGTTTCAACAATAACATTTGTCTCAAAATCTCCGTTTTTCTTTTTTCCAATAACGGGGTGAACAAATAAACCATCACAAAATCCCCTTTTCATTGCTTCTAATTGAATAAATTCATGACTTCTATGAATTGCATTCCGAGTGTGAAAACCAACAACTTTTTTCCATCCTCTTTCAGAAAAAATTCGCCTGGTCTGCTTAGGAATTAATTCATGTAATTTAAATGCAGAATCTCTTCGTTTAATCAAATCAATTTTCCCTCCAAGTAAAAAATCCCCTCCTTCCAAAATTTTCTTAACCCCTGGATGTTTTACATCATCTGTTCCAAACCATCTTTGCACCACATCTTTTTTATTTATTCTATAAATTTCTTCTAAATTAAGAATCGCATAAGTTTGATCATTATAAGTCAAAGAAATCTTTTCTCCAATATCAAATCTATTTGCAACATCTTCACTAATTTGCAAAATTATTGGAAGAGTCCAAATTAAATTATTCTTTAATCTCATAGAATTCAAAACAGAATTAAAATCCTCCTGACCCATAAAACCCTCAAGAGGACTAAAAGCACCAATAGCAATTTGCTCTACATCCATTAAAGTTTCTTCATCAATCATAAGTTTTTTCATAGAAGATAAATCTAAATCTGAGAAGTTCTTAATGACTCGATTCACTAACTTACCCCCGTGAGGGATAGGCAATAGTGAAGGAGCATGAAAATCATCAAAATAATCTTTTTCAAGAATCTTTTGAACAATCTCTTCTTTTGTAGAATTATTATCCAAGCCAAGATACTCCAATTGCTCAATTAAAGTTGTCAACATATTTACTGTTTCAACAGGATAATTTCCAACTGCAGTTTCTTTAGTTAATGCAATTCCTGTAGCACCATCTAAGAAAATATTAATTACATCATTTACTTCAGACCTATCTGGCTTAAGTGAAGAAGACATTTTCTCCAAAGTATTTGTTGCAACAAAAACCTCTTTACCTGCTTTCACTGCCTTATCAATTACAAACTTTTGAACAAGAGGAATCTTCTCAATAGAAATCTCTCTACTCAAATCTCCCCTATCAATTAAAACACCGTCGGAAAATTTAATAATATCTTCTAAATTAATCAAAGCATCTTTAGTCTCCACCTTTGCATAAAAAGTTGCATTAGGACATAATTCTTTAAATTGCATTAAGTCGTCCTTTGTCCGCACAAAAGAAAGTGTAAAAGTATTTACATTATGTTTTTTTGCTAGCTCCATGGCCTTTAAATCTTTTGAACTGAAAGTATCAAAAATTTCAGAGTTATCTATATGCACTGCTTTTCTCCCTCCAATATTCCCCCCCAAAAAAACCTTGCAAGAAACATATCCTTCAGAATCAAATTTAGAGGTATCTAAAACCTTCAATAAAACAGAATTAAAATCCACCAAAATTAAATCACCTACTCTAAATTTCTGGACAACCCCTTCAGGAGTTAAAAATAAATTATTTTCATTACAAGAAACCTTCTTATCATAAATTTTTAATTCATCTCCTTCTTTCAAAAAAATCTCATAAGTATTCCCTGTCCTCACTTGCGACCCCTCAGTATCAATAATAATTGGGACATCAAACTTTTTTAATTCTAAAATCTTTTCTTCTATCTCTTCAACAGGAGTATGGGAAAGATTTATTCTAAAATAATCTACACCCCTATTTTTCAATAAGTTAAGTATCTTCGGATTGAAAGAAGACGACCCAATAGTGCAAATAATTTTCCTACTTTTTTTCATATTAAATTCAAAAACAATTGCTTTAAATGCTTTATGAAACTCAAGTATACAAAATCACAATAAAACTTTAAAACAAGGAAAATCACAAGATTTCATGAGAATAGATTTTATCGGAATAGGATTTGGAAGGACAGGCTCAAACTGGTTAGTTAATTGTCTTTATGAACACCCTGAAATAAGCATTCCGAAATTCAATCTTCTTACAGAAATAAATTATTTCCCTGAAGAATATGAAATCATGGGACTAAAAAATTACATTAAGAAATTCCTAAACTGCAACTTTGAAAAAAAAGTCGGGGAAATCAGCACACTAATAATCATGGAAGAAAGATCTGCAAAGTTACTAAAAAAATTATTTCCTAATACCAAGATTATAATTTACCAAAGGAATGAAGAAGACAGAGCAACATCATGGTATAATGTTACAAAGTATCATGATTTACTCCCTGCTAAAAAAGAATATTTCGACCAAGAAAAAATGATAAAACCCTGGCTAAAAGAATTTAGCAAAAAAAATATTTTTATTTTTAACATGGACAAAAAAGACAAACAAGGAGAATTAAACAGACTATTCAAATTTTTAGGAGTAAAAGAATTTACCCCCTCGTTAGTAAACAAACGGCTTAATGAAAGTTATGTTGACAGGAAAAAGAAAAAAACAATAAAAAGCAAATCACCACAGATAAGAAAACTAATAAATTTTATAAAACCAAAATTAAGGAAACATCGAAAAATTTTCTACACCATAAAAAGAACATTCCACATAGATTATTATTACCAATGGATAAACAATAGGTTATAATCCGAAACAAAAAAATGAATTAATATAACCCCTCCTTATTATACTCCCGAATCAACCCTTGCCTAACTTTCCTCAAAACATATTTTACTCTTCCATATCTTAGCCAATAAAGTGCTTTTTGAAATCTCGAACGATAATAATTATAATTCCAAAACTTTCCAGCAAATTGCAAAAGAAGATCGTTGGGGATTTTGCTAAAATTATGTTTCATATCTCTCCAATTTCCTTGCCAAGAAGCCCAGTCCTCCAAAGTCTTTGGTTTATTAATTATCCCTTCATTCACCAAATCCTCAAAAACCTTTGTCCCAGGAATAGGATTGAAAATTTTTATGTCTACGAGATCCGGCTTTGTTTTTTTAATAAATTTCCCAGTCATCTCTGCCTCCTCAATTGTTTCTGTTGGCATCCCCACCATGAAACTGGCGTCACTAAAAATCCCATACTTCTTACAAATTTGAATCGCTTCTGCCTGAGTTTTAACACTAATATTCTTATTAAGAAAATCTAAAATTCTCTGACTTCCAGATTCAGATCCAAGTTGTATTGTATGACAACCAGCTTTTTTCAAAATAGGCAAAGCTTCTTCATTTTTTTTCATAAAATCTGCTCTTCCAAATATCAAAAAATGTATCTTCCGAGGATAATTCTTTGCTAAAAACTTTCCCACCTCTATACTTCTTTTCTTAAAAGTTATAAAATTCTCGTCGCTAATTGTGAAATCAGTTATTCCATATTTTTCTATCGCTTCCTTAAAAATTTCTTTTGTTTTTTCAGTATCATATGCCCTTACACAAGGATTACCATCTTTGCCCCACATCCCAACATTATAACAAAAAGTACATCTTCCAGGACACCCCCTACTAGTAAAAAGGAAAAATTGCCCATATTTTTTCAAATCCACTAACCCATAATTCGGAAACTTCAAAGTATTCAAATCTAAAAAAGGTCTCAAAGGATTTTTATTTATATTTTTTAATTTATTTAATTTCTTTGGGGACTTATCGAATGTATCGCAAAATTCTAAAAAAGCTTTTTCACCCTCCCCCCTAACAATAAAATCCACATAAGGCTCATTCAAAACTGAATCAGGCTCAATTGTTGGATGAACACCACCTACAACAATTATTATCTTAGGGAATGCTTTTTTTATCAAAGGCCCCAAGTAAACAATATCATAAAGCATTGTAGAAGTCATTGCAGTAAAACCAATTATATCTGGGGAAAATCTCCTAATGAACTCAAAAAGAAAATTATCCTTGAAATTTAAATTTCTGTCAAATATCTTCACTGGATGCTTATGCTCTATAGCTGTTGCTACATGAATCAAACTGGAGGGGGGGACAATCATCTTAGATTTTTCTCGAATATTATTGTGGGGTTGAATCAGCAAAACTCTTGCCATTTAATTAACAAAATAAAGTCGTTTTTAAGTTTTTATTATCTAAAATATATAGGTTACCACGAGAAAACTTATAAGAAGTTTTAACCAACAAATCTACATGACAAACCCTACAGTCAGCACAATAATTGTCTCGCACAATAATAAAGATATCTTGAAAGATTGCATAGAGTCAATAAAAAATCAATCCTACAAAAGTAAAGAAATAATCCTTCTTGATAATGATTCAACAGACAATACCGAAGATTTGGTGAAAATAAAATATCCTGAAATCAAATTTTTCAACTTATTTGGAAAAGGTCCCGCGGAAAAAAGAAATATTGGAATCTCAAAATCAGATTCAGATTATATGGTCTTTATGGATAGTGATGCAAGATTAACAAAAGATTGGATAAAAATCTCTATAAAATATATGGAAAAAAATAAAGATGTGGGAATATGCGGCGGATTAATTTTAAAAAATAAAGACACAATCGACGCAGCAGGAGGAATTATCGCAAAAAATTGTGGAGGAACAGACATTGGTTTTGGAGAAAAAAATAAAGGACAATACTCTAATTTCCGAAAGGTAAACTATCTCAAAAGTGCTTCAGTCATAATAAGAAAAAAAATGTTTGAAGAAATTGGAGGATTTGATAAAGATTATTTCTTTGGCATGGAGGATACAGATTTAGGATTGAGAGCAAATATTTACGGATGGAAAGTAATTTACAACCCAGATTTAATTTCATATCACCTAAGCCATTACACCATGAAAAAATCGCCCCAAAAAAAAGAATTATATCGAGATAAAAAAAACAAATTAACAACCTATATCAAAAATTTTGAATTAAAAACAATAATAAAATACAGCCCCCTTTTATTTTTAGACTTCGTCCACACATTGCTTTTTAAAAAAAATGGAACCCAAATATTTAAAGCATATATCTGGAACCTATTAAATTTAAAGAATACTCTAAAGAAAAGAAAAACCATCCAAATAGGAAGAAAAATTTCAGATAAAAAATTATTTGATATAATGGAATTTCCGAAATTAATAAGAAGACAAAATAAAAAGAACCAATATTTTGAATTCATAAAAAATATAAAAAGGAAAAATCTCTATGGAATAACTTTTTTCATCACAACAAGATGCAATTCAAAGTGTAAACATTGTTTTTACTGGAAAGAATTAAATACAAAAAAAGATCTTACATTAAAAGAAGCAGAAATTATTCTTTCTAAATTTCAAAATTTAGAATCTGTGCTTTTATCTGGTGGAGAACCATTTATCCGAAAAGATTTTCCCGAACTAATTGACCTAATAATAAAATATACCAACACTAAAATGATTAGTATTCCTACGAATAGTCTCCTAACAAATAAAATAATTAAGGATATGACAAAAGTTCTCAAAAAACATTCAAAGGTAGATTTTGCAATTGATTGTTCTCTTGATGGAACACAAGAATATCACGACGAAATTAGGGGGGTAAAGGGAAACTTTCAAAAGACAATTCTTCTAATAAAAAAATTAAACAAATTAAAAAAACAATATCCAAACTTAAAATTCATCACAGCCAATACAGTTATCACAAAAGAAAATCAAAAAAACTTAAAAGAATTAATCGAACTTGTAAAAACATTAAATGTAACAGACCACTTCTTTGATATAATGCGGGGAGAACACCAAGGAATTTTAACACTTCCCGAGAAAAAAGAATTCAAAAAAATAAACTCCTTAAGATATAATGCCAGAAAATATTACAACTCAAAAAAACATAAAAACCTTCTAAAAAAAATATTTGCAAACTTAAGAGACAGACATGTAATAATAACCCAAATGGAAGTCCTTCAAGAAAAAAAATGGAAATTCAAATGTAATGCAGGAATAAACGAAGTTATAATCGACAGCGACGGAGAATTTAGAATTTGTGAACTCACCCCCAAAATAGGAAATCTCTTAGAAAGAACCCCAGAAGAATTACTCAAATCAAAAAAAGCAAAAGAAATCTTCGAAAACATAAAAACTCATAAATGCGACTGCACACATATTTGCAATTTATCGTCGGCAATGAATCATAACCTAAAAAATGTATTCTGGGAGAGGATATTCATAGACCCATTTAAAATGGTAAAATACTTCAAACCAAATTAGATTTGCCCCCTAAATAAAATTCCAAAAGTCCCCCACTTAGTCTTATTTAATAAAGCTCTTTTCAAGTATCTTAGCAAAAAGAATTTTCTAAAAGATAAACTCTCAAGTAAAAAACCATAAAAATATTTGCTCTGAAAAATCTTTTTTTGATAAACTAAGGGAGCAAGATTAACAAGAATATCATTTCGAAAGTATCTATCCTTGATTTGTGTTAAATCAATTTGGGAGTCATCAATTTCCAAAAGAGGAATTGAAATAAAAGAAGCGTTATCTGAAGTAATCAGATTTACCTTTTTGCCAAGAGCCAAATCTCTAAAATCCTCCAGATGTTCAAAAAAATAATTTTTCTCCACAAATAATTGATTAAGATTTATAATTGGAGAAAAATCCCTCCGGGGAAGAAGACCATACATTGAAGTGTCTACCTTGGAAGCAAGATAATTTCCAAGACGTTTAGAATTTACATAATAATCACAAACACTAATTGATTTCTTACTTCTAATTAGAGAATACAATTGAAGATAATTTTTCATCAGGTAAAAATTCACCTTTCCTTTATTAAAACAAACATAATCTGCTGCCTTTAATTTACTCTGGAAATCTTTCAAGGACATATCAAAATCTGAAGAATTAATCTCAACAAGTTTCTTATCTATCTTGGGGAGAAGTTTTGGAGGAACCTTTCGCTGGTTATAAACTTCCTTAAGAAAATTATTCAATTCCACACCAAAATGATAATTACCTAAGATTTTTTTATATGTTGCTTCAGCAATTTTCTCCCTAACAGAATCATTTTTGAGATAGTAATTAACTTTTTTCAAAAGATCTTCGTAATCAGAGAAACTTATTATTTCAGTTCCTTCCTTAAACAGCTCGCTAAAAGAAGGAGATTTTTCTACAAGCATAAACTCCTTATATGAACCCATCTCGCAAACCCGCCCCTTAAAATGCGGGACACCGAGATGATTTTTTGTAAGAGATAAATTTATTCTACTTTGCTTTACTACATCCACCATTTCTTCTTTTCCTAACGGTCCACCATAAATCTCCTTAAACTCAGGGTAATCATTCCATCCAAAACCAAAGAGCTTTATATTAACACCCTTATCCATTAAATATTTTATTGGTTCACTCCGATATTTTCCCCGAGGAGTCCCAATAAAAGTAACATCATATTTCTTAACCATTTTCTCGGTTCTTGAAAAATCCAGTCCAAGACCAGTCGTAAAAAAAACATTTTTTATTCTATCCACAAAATAATCCCTAATGTGCTCCCTTTGCGCGACCAGATTAAAATCTGAAAAGAGAGCCATATAAATTGAAAGAGTTTCATATTGCGTATCATCATCCCCAAAAAAATTGATTATTTTTGTCTTAGGAGATATCTCTTTTATCTTCTTAACAGCATCTATATAAAAAACATCATTTAACAAATACAAAAAAACAAAATCAGGTTTTTCTTCTTCAATTAAGGAAAGAAATTTCTCATTTACATAATCCCTTCCATAACGATAAAAATTAACCTGTGGATCAAAAACAAGTACCCCCCAAAAAAACTTTTTAAAAGGAGGGATCCAATCACTTGTTATTGAAAAATATTTATTCTCACAACCCCAAGCAGCAAAAAGAAGTTTTTTGTTCTTAAAATAATCTCTAACTTTTTTATCCAATAATTTATTTTTTTTTATAACCATTTTTCTTTAAGAATTTTTGTCAATACTCTCGCCAGTAATCAACTCTTTATTATAACAATCTGCCATCTCAATAATTAACGTTGACCTATCGCTCTCTAAAGCTTTTTGATAAACTGGAAAAACATCTTCTGGATTTTCCAACTTAACAACATCTACTTCTTTGAGTAGCTTGCTAAATGCTTCAGTATAATCAGAACAATGTTGACATCCAGGATAAAGCGGCTCTGTTCCTCCCACCATAGTACGAATAATTACCTTTGGTTTGAATTGCCCATTTGACATTTCTCTTCCCTTATCTAAATGATTCACAAGCTGATTTGTTGCGCAGATTAAAAAATCCCATCTCGGAAAAATAGAAACAGGAATAAACCCCTGCAAACTTAACCCAATTGACATCCCCATTTGAGTATCTTCAATAATTGGAAGTTCAATTCTTTTCTCCATTGAAACATCTGCCAAACTACTATAAATATTACTTCCAGTACACCCTACTGTCTGGCCTAAGAAAATTGTCTTAGGATGATCCCCCAACATCTTCATTGCACGTTTAACTTCTTCTTTATAACTTACCATCTAAAAAGTCACCCATTTCCCAGAGCCATGATGCGGATAAAATCTCTTATATTTATATCTAATAGTTTGGGTCCTGCCAAAGTCTTCTTTCCCCCAAACTTCTTGAGTCATAGTATCAACACTTAAATCATTATCTTCAACTACAAAAGTTATTGGTAAATTATGTCTTCGCGAATATTTTTCAGCTTCGTGAAAGGCACCCATTTCAGCACACATATCTCCCACAAAACACCAAACTCTTTCTGTACCCTGTTTTAATTTAATTCCTAAAGCTACTCCAACAGCAACAGGCAAAGCACCCCCAACAATTGAAGAAGTATAAACCTTTTCTTTATTATTATTAATATGAATGCTCCTACAATCTAAGATTTCATTTTTTAACCACTCTCTTCTAACACCTTTTAACAAAGCATGATAATGCGCACGGTGATTTGAAAAAACCCAATCTTCTTTTTTTACATTTTTAAAAATTTCAATAAGTTGCGCTTCGTTTCCCCTTGCAAAATGAACAGGCGCCTTAATCCCCCCAGCTTCATAAATTTCTCGTATCTCCTCTTCAAATTCAATAAGCTTCTCTGGAGTCCATTTCTCATTACAAATTCCTTCTTGAGAATTAACTTTATTCTTTAATTCTCCAATACTTTTTTTAATTTCTTCAATATCTTTTTTTAATTGAAATCCGTCATCTCTAAAATCCATAAAGAATTCAATCCAAAACTTTTTTTAAAGATTTATGTAGTGGAAGTATACAATTAATCAATCTTTCTAAATACACCATATAACCAACCATCATATCCTTTATCTGCCTCAAAAACACTTTGAGTAGAATCTTTATCATAAAAAAGACTTGTTCCTTCCAAACAATCTTTTACAGCAGAACCGTCTGCAAGTAAAACAATTCCTCCGGAGAGTAACCTTTTATCAATAATCCTAAATCTAGAATTTACAATTCTTTTTACATTAGAATCAGAGTCTTCAATTGTTAAGTTATATTTAATTGTATTAGATAAATAAATTTTATTAAACATTTTTATTCCTTTTTTAAGCAAATCATAAACATCTGCATGTTTAATTTCTAAATGAGACAATCTTTTAGTTATTCTTTCTAATCTTTCTATATTAAAATAGCGATTAGCATCTGCATTAAAAAGTCTATCAAGAGTGGGCCTATCCCAAGAAGGAAGAGACCCATATAATCTTCTAACCATAAAATTAATATAATCTCTTTTAGTCAAGTACTCAATCTGTTCTCTAATAAACTTTATTTGTTTAATATTCATATCCACAGCCAAAACTTTATTTGCATTCTCTAAAAATGCAAATGATTGATCCCAGAACTACCTATGGCTAAGACATAATCTCCAGAACAAACCTCTAAACCAGTAGTTACTGCATGTAAATTCTCATTTGATGAAGTAAAAAAATTTTCTCCCATATTAATTTTGCAGAACTATTCTCTGATGTCAATCACCAAAAAAATAGACATATTGGCTATTTAAAAATCTTTTCAAACACTAATCACCCAACAACTTTCTCTTCAATTTATGTTGAGTCATAGCTTCGACATGTTCCCGCGCGACTTTTCCAAACTTTTGCTCAACCATCTCCAAATATCTAGGACTCGTGAAATAAATATCAAAAGCCTTATCTCTAAATTTTAAAACTTCAGAAGCACTCAAATGTTTCGTCGGCAATGGAAGAAAATCATAACTATGTTGCGCATAACCTATCCACGACTTTGGAAGCTCCCAATTATTCTGAATCGCAAGATTATATAACTGCGAACCAGGATAAGCAGAAGCACAATAAACATTAATGAACTCGCAATTCAATTCCAAAGCCAAATCCAAAGTTTCCTGCATTGTTTGCAAATCATCTTCAGGCAAACCAAAAATAAAATTCCCCATGATATTTATCCCAGCATCCTTAATTTTTTTTACAATTTCTTTAATCTTCGCAGAATCAAAATTTCCTTTTTCAGCACCATCACGAACAGCCTCGCTGGCAGACTCAATTCCCAAAGCTAACCAATTCACACCTGCTTCTTTCAACCTCTGCAAATAATCATCACGAATCGTATCAACACGAGCATAAGCCCAAAAATTAATTTTATATCCTCTTTCCTTAATTCCATCGGCAATCTCTAAAAAATGTTTTGGATTTAGAACAAATAACTCATCAATAATTTTAATATTCTTAACACCATACTTATTCACAAGAATATCTAATTGTTTCAAAACCCATTCAGGACTCCAGCAACGATAAGAAGATTTTCCAAACGGCGCATTAATACAGCAAAAAACACAATTAAATGGACAACCTAAACTCGTCGATAAAGAAACATAACTTTGCCGAGAATCCAAATCATTCAAACAATGCCAGTTGTGCGCCTTATATTTATCCATCGGCAACAAATCCCATGCAACCTCGCCCAATTCATTTGTCAAATCAGAAACAAGCTGTGCTCGCGAAGTTGAATAAACAGCATCATTAATTTTATACCACAAACCGCGAACATTCTCCAAATCTTTTCCTTGCAATAAATCCAACAAAGCATAAAATCCTTCACCCTCACAAACATAATCACAATTCTCTTCAGTAATTGTCTTCATCGGCAAAGCAGAAGCATGCAAACCAATCAAAATAATTTTCCTATTGGATTCTAATTTTTTTATTTCATCACACAATGCCCGAACACCAACCATCAACTGAGTTGAAGCAGATGGATGCTGACCATAACCTACAATACTAACTAATTTGGGATTCATTTCTTTAATTCTCAAAGCAGTTTCCTCGTGTGTCAAATTTTCTGCATTAGCGTCGAGGATTTTCACATTAAATCCATTTTTTCGAATATAACCTGCAGTAAGCGCAGCCCAAAACGGAGGCTCAATCGCAGAATAATCTTTACTTAATTCTTGATAAACTCTTTTCCGAGTCCCACCAACATTCACAAGAAGCAAGTCAAGATTCAAACCTTCTCTGTCTCGAGAAGAATTATCCCCACAACCCAAAGTAGAACTTATCTTTTTTAGTTCTTCTTTAATTTCGCAAATATCTTTTTTCAACTCAAGAAATTCATTATTACTAAAATCCATAAGACTTTAGGGATTAATATTTTTTTAAAGATTTATGTAATAAAACTACATAAATAATTATCGAGCTAAAGCATAAACTCCCGCTGTTAATCCTACTGCTCCTGCAGTTACTAATCCTGCAAGACTTTTTTTAATTAAGGGTTTTTGATTTTTAATAAAGTTAGGATAAATCTTCCGATTACATTCTTCTAATCCTGTTAAATCCTTAAAAACATCAATTGCATAACCTATTGGTGCACCAGCACCCAATCCAAAAAAATATTAAGTGCAGTTCCGGTTGTAATTTCTTTGATGTCTCTAGAACCAGAAGCATAATATAACATAGGACAAAAAAATGTATTAAATGTAGCAAGATAAACAGCATCATGAATAAATTGAATATATTCTCTAGTTTTATCATTTATTTTAAAAAATTTTCTAGAAAAATCTCTTCCTTTTGCAATTGCATAACATAAACCTAAATAACCCAATCCCAAACCAAAAACCCTCGCATTAATGGAAATCTCTTCAGGAATTTCCTTAAGAGGATTAAACCTTTCTACAGCAACCATAGTTGGAGTTGCTATAACATTTATAGCCGTTGTGTCCACAAAATGTTTTAATAATCCTTTTTTTAACTTATCATTTAAATTTATCATAAAAATTATTTCTTCATAATAGATTCTCCCCAACGAGTATTTCTATCTGTATAAAGATATCCTCCTCCCTCAAAAATTTCTCCTGTTGTATGAGAAGCTAAATTAGAAGCTAAGTAAACAATTAAATTTGCAACTTCTTCTGGTCGTGAAGCTCTGCCCTCAAAAGGAATTCTTGCTCCTTGTCTTCTTAATGATTCATCATAACTAATGCCTTCTTTCTTTGCCCTATTTTGAATAAAGTTTTCATGAGGAATTGTGTGAACTTCTGTAGGAATGACTAAATTTGCTCTTATAGCACCCCTCAAAAGTTTTTAGGTTTTTTTAATAAATAATCATAACAGCA
>CAZRXO010000012.1:0-22470 GCA_964604105.1 Candidatus Woesearchaeota archaeon
ACCCACTCGAGGTTCATTGAAAAAACCAACCATTTTTCTAATAGATTCTTCAGCAGGATAAGAATCCGCATCGACAACACCGAAAATTTCTGTTTTAACTTTTTTCAAACCAAAGTTCAATGCACCCGCCTTGCTACCTTCATTTTCTTTAGTGTATGCTTTTACTTTGTTGTATTTTTGTTCAAGTTCTTTTGCTATCTTAAAGGTATTATCTGTAGAACCATCATCCACCACAATTATTTCTTTTAATCCAATATAATCACTTTTCAACAAAGCATCCACGGTGTCCCTAATCGTTGCCTCTTCATTAAATGCAGGAACAACAATTGTCACCCCGTACTCTTTATCGGGGGTAGGATAATCAAACAATTTCTTCCTATTGCTAAAAAATAACAAAAGGAAAAGCGACAAAAAATACATCGATACAAACATATATCCCAAGTAAATCATTGGCAGAGTTTCCATTCAATTAAATTGCCAAATTATCTTTTAAAGATTCTTATGATGAATCACTACTTTTCTCTTTCACCCGCAAAACACTATCCCCTTCCTGGACATTAAAATAATCGTAAAATTCGTCGCTGAGACTTAAAATCTGTGTGTGGCCTTCTTTCTTTTTCTTAATCAAATTCAAATCAAAAAATTTCTTAATATGATCATATGCTTTGTTCCCCCGAATCTTAATTATCACAGATTGCTTTATCGGTTGCTTAAACGCAATAATTGCCAAAGTCTCTTGCTCGGCCTTGGTAAACTCCGCCGAACCAGTCGCAAGTTTATTGATAATATGCGTGTATTCTGGTTTTACATCCATTTTCCACATTCCAGCCTTTTCAATAATTTCCAATGCAGAATTATCCTTGTCATATTTTTCCCGCAATTTTCCAATAAGCTCTTTAATCATAATCGGATTAATATCAGAAAGTGAAATCAAATCTTGCATATTCAAAAATCGACCCGACACAAAAAACACAGCCTCGAGAGTTTTCAAATTTTCAATTTCATTTCCTTCGTCTAACTCTTTTTGTGTTTGAGAGGTTACCATAAATGAAAGAATTAGAAAGACTTTAAAAAATCTATCCCCTTCTTAAGATTATGAAAAATAAATTCTTTATTTTAGTTATAGTTATACTTTCTCTACTTTTAATTCTATTTTTCACCCGTCTAATTCTTCCAGCACAAATCGACGATATTTCACCAGAAATTCCCTGCGAAAAAAAATATTTAGAAAAAGCAGAGATTCTTTGGGTAATTCCAAATTACAATAAGAAACCAATTTCAGAAAACCAAGAATGGTGCGAACAAATTCTTTCGATGAATAAAACTCTTGGCTTACACGGAATACAACACCTTTACAACGAATTTGGTTCTGAAATTTTTCAAGAAGAATTTCAAGAAGCAATTAAAATCTTTGAAGAATGCTTTAGTCAAACACCAGAAATGTTCAAACCACCGCAACTCAAAATCAGCGAGGGAAACAAAGAATTAATAGAACAAAATAACCTAAAACTAAAATTAAATTTCAATCAATTAACACACAAGGTTTATCATTGCGGAGATACTGGAATGTTTCCAAACTGGTTTATTTCTTATTTTTAATCAGTTTTACTAGTGCATAGTTTATAGGAATAACAAATATCAAAAAATATCCGAGAAAAATTATCGGGGGGTAAAGAGCGAAATTAGGAATCCAATTAATACATGGATGTAAAAAACAATCGAGATTATACTCTCTTCCAAAATAAATAATAATTGGTACTAAAATAATTGCATGTATCAATGCACCCAACCAAGCTTTTTTTGCAGGATTTTTCATTATATACAATGCACTTATCATTAGGGGTATACTTAAAAAATGAACCACTGAAGTTACCCCAAAGAAAAATTTGTCTGTTATCGGAAAAAGATAAGTGGTTGCTCCCGAAACATGCACTCCAAAAAACATAATTGCAATATAATCCGTTACCCAGGTAAAAAATCCAAAAAATAAAAATGAAATTTCCGCAGTCAGCCAAAATCTATTTCTTGCAAGAATAGCAATACCTGCGATTAGGGGGATATGATTACATAACCAAAAAAAGTGAATTATTGTTTCCCCCTTAATTAATGCAATAAATCTAAATATAAAGAAGAGGATTAGTATGATTCCAATTATATTTAATATCCAATTTATTTTATTTTTTTGTCTCTTTTTTTTCATCGGATTATTAAAATTCTAAATCTTATATCTCAACAAAGCACCAATACCGCTTAGCTTAGCAAACTGATCCCCCTCGGTAGTTTCTATTGAAATCATTTCAACATTTGTTCCCATTTGTTCTGCAACTTTTTTCAAATCTCGAACAACTTTTTTGTCATAATTTTTTGTAATCAAGAGCATATCAACAGCACCGTAGCCTAAAGCAGTTTTAACATCCTCCAAAACATAAGCCGCCATTTCAGGTTTCTCTCCAAGTGTTTCAAAAAATCTTTCTAATAATTTTTTCTCAGCAATAATTTCCTGTGAAGCCAAAAGTTCCTGACTTTTCTGGACTAATTCTTTCAAACCAGATTCAGAAGTATCCCCTTGATCAATTCTTCCAATAACTTTTTCTCTTAATTTTGTAGTCATATATTCATTGTCCAAAAACTCATCTTTTGTTGGGACAGGCCCCCCAACAATAATTCCTTTTAATTTAGGATTTTCAAAAAACGATTTTTTCATTTCTTCTGCAATTCTTTTATAAAAATCTCTTGTCAAACCTTCTGTAATCCTATGAAATCTTTGACTCGATTGTCCCCCCGCCCTAACCTTCGACGGAACACCAGAAGTCATGCCAGAAACTTTTTCAATTCGTTTGCCCTCGAGATAACCAATTGTCGCTTCTTTTCTATCCATAACAAGCAAGCCATAAATCTCATCAACCTCCAACTGCTCTTTCAAAGGTTCTAAAACAAAATCCTTGTCACATCGATAAAGTCGAATCTTTAAAGGTAGCGGGGGCTCAATCGCCCAAAGTTGCAAATCATCTTGGCCTTCAACCTGTGAAACATTTCCTGCAAAAACAGCCAGCCCATTATCTGGAGTTCTCTTTAAATCTTTCAAATGCCTAACAATTTTATCAAGAGCCTCTGTGACATTTTTCCTCGTCGCCGTTGACTTAATATTTTTCGCAGTAGACTTTTCTGCCTCAAGCTGTTTCTGAACAGAATTAACATCATAGCCAGACGCAATATAAACACTAATCAACTCTGTGTGCCGACCTTTATAATTTTGCAATTCTTCAACAATTTCTTCAAGTTCATCTTTATTTAATGGCATAGATTATAAAATAGAAAGAGGTTTATAAAATTAGTTGGTATGGGTTTAATTTATCTAAGGAATACTATCTGGTTTTTTAAGATTAATTTTTCTTTTTCATTTCGGTCTTCTATTTCCCCGTTATAAAAATTCCTTTCAATAATCTCTTTGGAATCATAAACCCAAATAACTCCTTTTTCTATTTGAATTCTTTTAAAAGGAATTTCATATTCTTTTGGGCGATTAAAATTTCCTAGAAGAAGATGTAATTTCTTTTTATTTGCCTTCCAGAATATTGAATAATTATAATTACACCTATCCCAATTCTTGAGTATATCTAATGAATCTTTTTCTTGATCATATATTCCAGTATATTTTCTAAAAAGAAATTCTAAAATTTCTCCTTTTTGCAATTTACTTAACTCTTCGATTGAGGAAGGGCGAGCAATTTCTTTTCTCTCTTCACTTTTAAAATATTTTGTTTCTTTCTTCATAAGATTATCATTTAAAATTCCTTAATAAAAACTTGTAATAACCTACATTACGATAAATTAATAAACTAAAATCTCTATATTTTGCTTATGGAAACCAAAGCATTAGAAGGAATTGGATTAACTAAAAATGAAGCAAAAGTTTATCTAACTTTAGTTGAACTTGGATCATCCTCGGCAACACAATTATTAAGAAAAACAGGATTTCATAGGGCAGTTATTTATGATCTTTTAGAAAGATTAATTGAAAAAGGTCTTTGTGGTCATGTAAGAACAGGAAGGAAGAAATTTTTTGAAGCAACAAGTCCAAATAAACTCCTGGATTTATTAAATGAAAAAGAAAATGAATTACAAAAGGTTCTTCCTCATTTACTTCAAATCTCTCAATTCAAAGAACATTTAGAAGTTAAAATTTATAAGGGAGAAGAAGGAATTAAAACAATCTTCGAAGATATCCTAAGAGAACAACCTAAAGAATGGCTATCCATTGGTTCTGCAGGAGAAACTTACAAAATGCTTCCTTATTTTTTATCTTCGTTTCATCTAAGGAGAATCAAGTTAAAAATAAAAGCAAGAGGTTTGTTATTGGATACAAAGGATTCTAAAAAAAGAGGGGAAGAATTATCTAAAATGTCTTTTACAGAATTAAAATATCTCCCAAAAAATTTTGTAACTCCGACGGTGATGAATTTATTTTCAAGTAAAGTAGCTTTATATTCTGTAACCAAAGACAAAATACCTTTTATTATATTAATAGATAATGCACAGGTTTACAATTCGTTTAAAGAATATTTTGAGTGGTTATGGAAGCTCTCTAAAAGTTAAACAATCCCATGAGTCACAACCAAATCCAACTCAAACTCCTTTAATTTTTTTGGAATTTTCACATCTTTAATCTCACCCCGCAAACTAATTCCTTTTTCTTTTTTAATTTTCCAAACCTCTGAATTAAATTTCAAGATACTCTCGACAAGTTTCAAATCACTTTTACCCTTAATAACCTTTGGCCAGTCAGCTTTTAACAAATCAATTTTCTTTTCCTCTGCAATTGTCGTCGTGACTTGTGGAATAATTGGATACAATAAAATCAATAATCTCTCTAAAATAAAATGCAAACTATAACGAGCAGAATCACTCTCCATTTTTGAAAACTTTTTCTCTTGATTATATGCTCGAGCTTTAACCAATTCAATATAATGTGAAGCAAAAATCTCCCAGATAAATCTCCGCAATTTTATTGCAGGGTTAAAAAAATCATAAGCAGAATAACTTGTATCACAGAATTCAGTTAAGTCTTCAACATAATCAATAAACAATTTATCCAAAGAATTTACTTTGGAAGGTTTCTTTGAAGGTTTCTCAAACATCATAACAAATTTAGAAACATTCAAAAGTTTATTCAAGGTTTTTAATTCAGAGTGAATCCTCTCTTTAGAAACTTTCAAATCACTCTTCGACAAATCACCTTCTGTCGAAGCCCAAAATCGAATTGCCTCTGCACCAGAAGTTTCAATAACCTCCTGCGGGTCAATAGAATTACCTAATGATTTTGACATTTTATTTCCCCTATCATCCAACAAATGCTGATGCACCCAAGTCTCATCAAAACAAGCTTCGCCTGTTTCCAAATACCCTCGAAGAATTGTATAATACAACCAAGTTCTAACAATCTCTTTACCTTGTGGTCTAAGAGAACACGGAAAAGCTCTATCAAAAAATTTCTCATCTTGTTTATATTTCAAAATAAATAAATCAGAAATTGAAGAATCCATCCAAGTATCAAAAACACGAGTCTCCCCTTTCCATTCTAAATCAAAATCTTTTGCTTTTCCAATAACTTTTCCCTCTTTGTCTAAAACATCTGCATCTTTTGGAACATTTTCTTTCCAAGGTTGATAATATTTTCCAGGTTGAGGAAGAGCAATTAATTTTTCATTTTCTTCTTCAGCATACCATAAAGGAATTTCTGTTGCATAAAATCTCCTTCGGGAAATTGGCCAATCAATTGCAATTGAATCAAGCCAAGCATTCAAAATTTTCCGCGCACTTTCTGGATAAAATTTAATTTTCTTCTGAATCTTTCGGATGTCCTTAACAAAATCCATTTGCTTTAAATAAAATTCAGGCATCTCAATAAATTCAATCTCTGCCTTTGACCTCTCAGAAATAGGTGTCCGATGAGTAATCTTTTCTTGTTTCACCAATAATTTTTTATTTTTCAGTTCTTCAATAATTTTTTCTCGAGCTTCACGAACTTTCAAACATTTCAAAAAACCTGCATTAGAATTCATAGTTCCGTCGACATTAATTGAAATAATTGGATTAATTTTCATCTCTCTAAAAAATTGAATATCCGATAAATCTCCTGCAGAACACATCATCGCAATTCCAGTCCCTTTTTCTATTTCTGCTAAGGGGTGGGATTTAATTGGAACTTCTTTTTCAAACAAGGGAACAATAGCTGTTTTCCCCTCGAGGTGTTTGTATCTTTTATCTTTTGGATTAAAAATAACCATCCCACAACTACACATTAATTCTGGTCGCGTTGTTCCAATAATAATTTCTTCGCCTGTTTCTTTAACTTTCCATTTAACATCATTAAAACTAGATTCAATATCTTTATAATCAATTTCAGAATCAGCGATGGTAGTTTGCAATTTAGGATCCCAATTGCTAACTCTACTATCTTCATAAACCAAGCCTTTTTTATAAAGTTCAATAAATGTTGATTGGGTCAAAGCACGATACTCTTCAGAATCTGTTTCATAAACCGCACCAATATGTTTACCCTCTTTGTAAGAAGTAAATGAAATTCCTAATCTTGAAAATGAGTTCTTTGTCCCTTCAGAGCCTTTGTTAATTAATTCTCTGCAATATTCCAAGAACTTTTCTCGCCCAACCTTGAATGGGGAAACATTAAACTTTTTTTCAGCAGCCATTTCAATAGGCAAGCCATTTCTATCAAGACCCAGCGGGAACACAACTTCAAATCCTTTCATTCTCTTAAACCGCGCAAAAAAATCCATGTAACAATATGTCACTGCTTGCGCAATATGAATCGGAGAATTAACATACGGCGGCGGAGTATCGATGGAGTAAATCTTTTTATTTTTTGGATTAAATTTAAACATTTCATCTTTCTTCCAATTATCAGTAATCTTCTTTTCTATTTCATTATTCCAATTTTTAGTATCTTTAAGTGCCATACCAAATAAACCCCAGGAAACTTTTAAAAACTATCTATATTCTAATATAATATGGCAAAAGAAAATACAGGAGTTAATCTTCCTGGAGGATTTGGAGGATTAATGCGATACAATGAAGAATACTCAAGTAAATTCATGCTAAAGCCAACTCATGTCGTGGGTTTTATAATTTTAATTTTGGCATTTAGAATCTTTCTATGTTTTTGGTTGGGATAATATATTGTAAAACACAATTAATATTATAAAGTACTTCTTCTTATGAAATAGATGTTAAGTATTAGGAATTGGATTGAAGAATTTGATAGGCGAATTCAACAAACAGAAGAAAATAGGAAAAATAATCCTCATTTGAAAGGAAATTATTTTATAAATAAATTAACAGATGCTATTCCTCTTACAGGAATTTTTACATATATAGTTAGAAAGACAGGCGAAGAGGGGGCTCCGAGAGGAATTTATGAAAAGGTAAGATTTCTTGGTTCAACAACATTATTAGCACTTTACACTTCTGTTTCATCTTTGTTGTTATTTCCAGATTTGATTAATGATATGAAAAAAGGATTAGAGATTATTTTATCTTAAATACAAATTCTTAAAAACTTCTTTTCTTTACTAATAAAATGTTTCCCGGACTAAACCCAAAAAAAATGCAAGCAATGATGAAGCAAATGGGAATTGCCCAAGAGGAAATCGATGTTGAAAGAGTAATCATTGAAAAAACCGACGGCAATAAAATAATAATTGAACCAGCTTCTGTAACAAAAGTCAAAATGCAAGGACAAGAAACATTTCAGATTGCAGGAGAAGCACACGACGAAACATCAGCCCCAGAAATTACACAAGACGACATAAATACCGTTGTAGAAAAAACCGGTTGCACTTCTGACCAAGCAGAAGAGGTTTTAAACTCTGTCAACGGAGATCTGGCTGAGGCGATTTTGGAACTATCAAGTTAATCACAACAATATATTTCAACTCAAAACACCTAAAAATTCTATATAATGTAGCTCACACCTCAACAGTTCAAACCCGATGTTTCGGCGAAGCCAGTTAATTAATGGTCTAAACCATTCGAGCGCCAGCGAGCAATTAAAAAATAAAAATAAAATGTCAACAAAATTTCTCGAATATCTAGCAGAAGCTATTTTCGAGTTAAATTCTTAACTCCGATTATATATTCGGGGAAAGGGTGTATTCTTGAAGCATGGGCGGACAATTTTTTGGGGTGCCCTTTTTTAAAAGAAGAAGATGATGATAAATTAGAGTGCCTGGAATTGTATCTGAGGTTATTGCATCTGCTATTCTATGATAGGGGAAAAATTCTTCTGGGAGACCTTTGTCATAAAATTCTAAAATGCCTTGTATTCCCCCAAATAAACCCTTCGTGTCTCTGTTTTCAGGAATTTTCAAATAACTTTTAAGTTCCAATTTTAGAATTAATTTTTGCCCTAATTTAAATACCAAATTTTCATATCTTTCCTCGATTTGTCTAGCAATTCTTAAATTTTTTTCTTCGGCAAACCAATTTTCATCAGAGAAAAGAGAAATAATTCCCAGGTGGTCTGCATGGATTAAAGTTTCTTCAAGAGTATGCGGAATTTTTTTCCCTTCCAAAGAGAATAAGTTCCTCCAATCGTTTTCCATTTCACTTATAGATTTTTTAGATTAATAAGGATTGTTATACCACAACAATATATTTCAACTCCAAACACTTCTAAATTTAAACAAATGTCAACAAAATTTCTCGAATATTTAGCAGAAGCACAAAAGATTGTGTCCATCATAGATCACATGTTCTTTGTTTCATACCCCCTTGTTCAAGACAAAAAAATGCTCATTCGAATAATCACTGAATCAAAAAAAGCAATCGCAAATTGTATAAATGCAATCCTTCAATATGAATATCTTTTCAAGAGAATAACCCTTTATCAAGACCCACACTTAAACATGCGAACATTTGTACAAAAATCCGCCCCAAGATATTCAATTTCAGATTCAGAAATAAAATTAATCAATGAACTATTTGAAATTGTTAAAATCCACGAACAAAGTCCAATGGTTTTCACGAAACAAGAAAAACTAGTAATCCTCTCAGATGACATGCATCCAAAAGTAATCACCTTAGAAAAAACAAGAGAATTTTTATTACTTTCAAAGAACATATTGCAAAAAACCAAACAAAATATAAAAAATTGGTGAAAACATATAAAAACCCTATTTACTTAATAAATTTCTCCGTTGGTATAAGGGGTTAAGTTGAGATATGGAAGAAATTATTCAAGAAAAAATTAGCGCAGATCATTTACTTTATGTTAGTTTGAAATATACTAAAACTTGTGATGTAATCATGAATCTTATTCTAAGGTGGAGAAAAATGATTGACGTGAGTATAGACGAGATGTTAAAACACGCAAAAAAGAAAAAGAAAATAAAAATAATTCCTGCAAACCCTGTACAAAAAATAGAACAAATAAAAAAACTTTTCAAGAACGACAAAAATTTCTTAACTGCAATTGATACTTATGAAATGTTTAAAAAAATAGAAGAATTAAGAAAAGAAAGAATCGGAGAATTTAGAAAAAATGTTTGTCTTAAGGTAATGTACAAAGGAAAAGAGATAAATATAAATTTAGAAAAGCTAAAAGAATATGCAGAGATGTTAGAAAACTTTATAAGTTCAACAAAACAATTTCTATCTAAGTAAGAAGATTAAAAGCTTCTGTGATTGAATTAATTAAGATGACAAAAATAATTGTAATAACTTCAGGAAAAGGCGGTGTAGGAAAAACAACCACAGCCGTAAACTTAGGTGCAGCAATGAACTATTTTGGAAAAGACGTTCTTGTAATTGACGGAAATTTGACAACCCCTAATTTAGGCCTACATCTTGGAGCACCAGAAGTTCCAGTAACATTAAATCATGTTCTCTCAAAAAAAGCAGAAGCTCACGAGGCTGTTTACAAACATGAATCAGGATTAAAGATAATTCCTGCATCTCTTTCTGTAAAAGAATTAAAAAAACTACA
This sequence comes from Candidatus Woesearchaeota archaeon, assembly GCA_964604105.1. Classification (GTDB taxonomy): domain Archaea; phylum Nanobdellota; class Nanobdellia; order Pacearchaeales; family GW2011-AR1; genus CAYZVU01. The sequence continues at coordinate 10,004 of CAZRXO010000012.1, forward strand.
ACCCACCAAATTAAAAGATTTCAAAAAAGATTTTTTAGAATTAGCAGACTATCTCATAGTGGATTCTGCCGCAGGATTAGGGCTCGAAGCACTCTCAGCAATTGATTTAGCTGACGAGATAATTATTGTCACAAATCCGGAAATGCCTGCGATTACAGATGCTTTGAAAACAATAAAGTTAGCAGAGCAAATGAAAAAATTAGTTAGAGGAATAATTGTAACTCGTGTGAGAAAAAATGATTATGAAATGAATCCAGAATCTGTAAAAGACATGCTTGAAGTAGAAATTTTGGGAATGATTCCAGAGGACATAGATATGCAAAAAGCACTTTCAATGAAAAATTGTATTATTTGCACACATCCAAAATCAAAATCTTCTAGGGCATACAAAGAAATCGCAGCAAAGCTCCTCGATATAGAATACTATTCTCGTGAAGACCAAGAAGGAATTTTCACACGAATTGCAAAAGTTTTTGGTTGGGGTAAATAAATTTTTTTGAAAACAAAATAATTAAAATTTCTGCATAAGATAAAAGAAGATGGGGGTTTGGTCGTTCGTTTTTCTAAAAATAAAGTTTTTTAAAGTAGTTCTTGTTAATTTATTTATGAGAAAAAAGAGTTGGATAATATTTGTGATTATAGTAATTATTTTAATTCTTCTAACATCCCTAATTATTAAATTTTCTGTATTAAACAAAAACAAAAAGAATATTTGTCAACCAGACTATACTGGGGAAACAGAAAATTTTGAGACGATATGTTTAGAAACTGGAGGGGAATATTTCTCCCCTTGTGTTGAAGCTGTTATTGACCCAGAAAGAATATGCAATGCTTGTGTATGCCACAAAGGAACAACCTGTGATTCTACCTTAGGTTGTATAAATTAGAATAAAAAATTTTTTCAGAAGATAATTTCTCAATACCCCAAAACGACCGTTTAATTTACCAAGTAGATACTAAAACATATACATTACAATATATACTTTCTAAAATATATTTCAGAATTAACTAATCCTACTTCCCAACTCAATATCTTTCTCAGGGATAATAACAGAACCACCAACTAAAGGAACAACAACCTTATCACCAATAACCCCCACAACAATCTTCTCACCTTTTTTAACATCAATTTTTTTATTAAACTTAAATTTCTTATTACCTAAATCAATTTCTCCTTCGAGAACTTTTCCAATTCTCAAATCAAACTTCATCCAATCTTCAAATTTCATTTCTTTCATTTTTCAAACACCACCCTCAGCCCAGCGTCAGCATTAGATTTTGGTTTTATCAATACGGTCTTGCCTTTACTAGAAGCAGCAAGCAGCATTCCCTGACTTTCAATTCCTCTCATTTTCCGAGGAGCTAAATTAGAAAAATAAATTATCTTCTTTCCTTTTAATTCATCTTTCTTATAATATTCTTTTATTCCTGCACAAATTATTCTTTTACCAATTTCTTTGCCAACATCTAATTCAAGTTTATACAATTTGTCAGCACCTTCAATATCTTCAACTTTTTTAATTTGTGCAACTCGCAAATCAAGTTTTTCCCATTCAGAATAATTTACTGTGCCCTCAGTAGAAATCTTCTCCGAAGATTTCTCGGGGTACGCCCGTGGTGCACTCATAGTCATAATTCCTTCAGGTTTTTCAGATTTATTAATTTTGTCATTCTCAATCTTTTTATTATCAAATTCAATCTTCTCAAATAAAATCTCCCCCTTCTTTATCTTCTTTGCACTAAACTGCTTTTTAATTTTCTCAGAACTTTCAGGAATAAATGCCCAAAGTAAATCAGCAATTTTCAAAATACTTTCTTTAACTTCATATAAAACTTTCCCATCCTTAGTTGCCCATGGTTTCTTGTTCTGAACATATTCATTGCAAACATCCACAAAAGCAAAAATCTCATTCAATGCTTTATCAAGTTCATAACTTTCCATAAACTTTTCAATTTTCTTTTCATTTAAATTTTTTAATAATTTACTCTCACACTTAATAACATCAATCTTCTCAATCAAACCAGCAGTTCGCGAAACCAAATTCCCAAGTTTATTCGCAAGCTCTCCATTGTGTCTATCTACCAAAGCCTTTTCTGAAAAATCTCCGTCCTCACCAAAAGCAGTAGCTCTACATAAAAAATAACGGACAGAATCAGGATTACTTGTTAATCTAATTAATTCCTCAACATTAATTACTTTTCCGACAGACTTAGAAATTTTTTCTTTATCAAAAGTCCAATATCCATGAATAAACAAGCTTTTCGGTAAACTCAATCCAACAGACATCAAAAAAGCAGGCCAATAAACAGCATGAAACCAAAAAATATCCTTTGCCATAATATGTAAATCTGCCGGCCAAAATTTTTCTTTTCCTTTTTCTCTTGTAGCAGAATAATAATTAAACAAAGCATCAAACCAAACATAAGAAATATGTTTTTTATCAAATGGGACTTTTACTCCCCAATCAAAGGAAGTTCGAGAAATAGAAACATCTCTTAGCCCTTCTTTAATTCTATTAATTATCTCTGTTCTTTTATTTTTAGGCAAGATAAATTCTGGATTCTTTTGATAAAATTCTAGTAATCTTTTTTGGTATTTACTTAACTTGAAAAAATAAGTTTTCTCTTTAAGTATCTGAACTTTTTTCTTATGCAATGGACAACAACCATCTTGTAAATCTTTTTCAGTATAATATGCTTCGCATCCTATGCAATAAAACCCCTCGTATTCACCCAAATAAATATCTCCCTTATCAAAAGATTTTTGAAGCATTTCTTGAACAATCTTTTCATGATTTCTATCTGTTGTTCGAATAAATCTGCTATAATTAATATTCAATTTTTTCCAAGCATCTTTGAATTTAGGAATTAAATCATCAACGAATTTCTTCGGAGTTTTTCCTGCCTTCTCTGCAGCTTCTGCAATTTTCTTCCCATGTTCGTCTGTTCCAGTTAGGAAAAAAACTTCTTTTCCTTGCTTCTTGTTCCATCTAGCAATAGCATCCGCAACAATAGTTGTATAGGCGTGACCCACATGCGGAATATCATTGGGATAATAAATTGGTGTTGTAACATAAAATTTCTTTGTCATATTAAAGTATATTTCAAAGATTATTTAAAGATAACTACTCTTTTATCAAAATAAAAGATGGCGAAAAAATGAAAAAAAGACAATCAAAAAAAGAAAGAGAACTAAAACATCATGCTCGAAGAATCAGCATTAAAGAAGGAATCTTCGCGACAGTAAAAAATTCTTTTGGAGGACATTATGTTTCTCCTTTTGCAATTGCAATTAATGCAAGCAATTCTATTGTTGCAATGATGAGTTCTATTTCAGGCCTCCTCGGGCCAATGAGTCAAATCTTTGGTTCAAGAATAATTCAAAAATATCCCCGAAAAAAATTAGTTACAAAAACAGTTTTCCTCGATGCACTTTCGTGGTTATTTTATGTTTTAATTGCAGTTCTTTTCTTAAATAATATTTTAATTACAACACTCCCGTTATTACTTTTGGTTTTATTTTCAGTTCACATTTTTATTCACAGTCTCGGGATTCCCGCATGGTATTCTTGGATGGGGGATATTGTTGATGAGAAGTATCGCGGAAGATGGTTTGCAAAAAGAAGTCTTGTCGACGGGGTTTTCACAGGAATATTAACAATTACTTCTGCATTACTTTTGGATTTTTTCAAAACAAGAAATTTATTAATAATCGGATTTGCAATATTTTTCTTCGTTGCATTACTCGGAAGATTTGTCTGTTGGCATTTATTAAAAAGACAATATGCCCCAAAATTTAAACCAGAAAAAAAATCTTATTTTTCATTTGGTAATTTTTTACTCGGTGCTCCAAAAAATAATTTTGGAAAATTCACAATCTTTCGGTCATTACTTTCATTTGCAACCTCCATTTCAGAAGCCTTACTTGTCGTTTATCTTTTGAGAGATTTACAATTTAGTTATTTTACTTATATCCTCGTGGTTTTGTTTGGTGCAGGGGTCGCTCTTTCAACAGTTGGACTTTGGGGAAAACTCGCAGATAAATATGGAAATTATTTTGTTTTGAAAATAACCTCTATTGGAATTCCCTTGTTCCCCATTCTATGGATTCTTCACCCTTCACCAATTTATCTTCTTTTTGTTCCTTCATTAATTCGCGGAGTTTCTTGGGCAGGATTTAATTTGGTCTCAACAAATTTTATTTATGATAATGTTAGCCAACAAAAAAGAGCATTTGCATTTTCATATTATAATATGCTTAATGGAATTGGTGTTTTCCTTGGTGCCGGCCTCGGGGCAATTTTAATTAAGACATTAAATATACCCGCGATTAAACCTTTGTTTGTAATCTTTTTAATAAGCGCGATAATAAGATTTTTTGTGATAATTATTATGTTGCCCAAATTCAAGGAGGTGCGAAAAGTTAGAAAATCCCCAACCATAAAAGTTCTCCCCCACCTTCTTTTAAGAACATTTAAAACCACATTCAAGGCAGAAGTTAGCGAGATAGTTCATATCAACAAATATATTAAAGAATAATCACCGAAGAACTTTTAAACTAAAATCCTATTCTTTTACTATGTTTAACAAAAAAATCAAGTGCAAAAAGTGTGGAAAAAAAATTTCAAGTAATGCAAGTTTTTGTTCTAGTTGCGGTTTTAAAATAGAGGATAATTTCGAGAAAGATTTTGGTTTGCTTGGAGCAAATGATTTTGAAAAACCATTTGACCAAATGTCTGGAGGATTATTTGGAAATTTTGGGGGAAACATACTCGGGAAAATGTTAAATTCAACAATGAAAATGCTCGAGAAAGAAATGCAAAAAGAAATGCAACTCCAAAATAATTTTCAACCAAATTCTCGTATGGAATTATATATTAACGGAAAAAGAATCGACCCTTCAAAAATTAAAGTAACTCAAAAACAAATTAGGGGAGGAAAAAAACAGTTAGAAGAAGAAACAGAGCAAACTTTAGTTCAGGAATTTACAAAAGAAAAACAAAAAGAATTTTCAGGGCTCCCAAGAAAAGAACCTGGAACAAATGTACGAAGATTATCAGATACAGTGATTTACGAATTAACTGTTCCTGGAGTTAAATCCATTGACGATGTTTCAATTATGCCTATTGGCGAAAGTATAGAGGTAAAAGCAATTGCAAAAGAAAGAGCATATTTTAAATCAATTCCTGTTCACATGCCTGTAAAAGATTTCTATTTGAAAAAGGGCAAGTTGACTCTGGAATTAAAAGGATGAGACTGCTCGGAGTTGAACCGAGGACCCCTGCCTATCTAATTGCCTGAATTCTTTTACAAATTCAAACCTTTATCAGAGCAGTGCTCTAACCAGACTGAGCTACAGCCTCATATAACAAAGTAAAAGAAAACTCTTTAAAAAACTTTTTAAACTCACTTTTCAATTGATTATCATGGTAAAAGGATTATACCAAAAACTAAGAGAAGCTTGGAAAAAGCCAGACAAGAAAACTCTTCGAGAACGAATGATTGAATGGCGAAAATCAAATGTTTTCACAAAAGTCGACAAGCCATTAAGACTTGACAGAGCTCGAGCTTTAGGATACAAAGACAAAAAAGGATTTGTTGTAATCCGAATTAGATTAAAACGAGGAGGACACAAAAGACCAAGACCAAACAAAGGTCGTAGATCAAAAAGACTTCATGCTCGAAAAAATCTAAAGATGTCTTACAAATGGATTGCAGAACAAAGAGTCGAGAGAAAATACAAAAATCTTGTAGTTTTAAATTCTTATGAAATAGGAAAAGATGGAATGCATTATTTCTTTGAAGTAATTTGTGTTGACCCAAGCAAGCCAGAAATAAAGAATGATAAAAAGATGAATTGGATTACAGAAAAACAAAACCAAAAAAGAACAATGCACGGATTGACTTCTGCAGCAACAAAATCGAGAGGTTTGAGAAACAAACACCCTACTTCAAAAGTTCGACCAAGTGTAAGGGCAGGATTGAGACGGGGGAAATAATTATTCCACCACAATAATTAATATAAAGTAATCTTCATAGAGAATTAAATGACAAAATCAATAGATACCTCTTTATTAAGCGCATTGTATTTAATGGGTCAAGATACTATCGCAGGGATTCATTATCAAGAGCTTGTCCAAAAAAATGTTATGACTGGAGCATTAAGTTTGTTAGATAAGGGTTATGCAAAAAATTACAAGGAATTGATGATGATCCTGAAACACATTATTGTTTAACCCCAAAGGGAGTTGAATATCTTGAAAAAGTTATTAATTTTGCGAATGTTCATTTAGAAGATTAGTCAAAAAACAATTCTAACCTCGATGTTTAACTAAGGCACATCAGAGTTCGGCCGAAGGCTAGTCTATTAATTACTTTGCATCTTTCTCGCGACAGCGAGCAAAACTTAAAAACTCCTTTCTCTTCTTCTAATCATGAAAAAAAATTTCACCCCAGAACAAGCAAAAGAAATTGGCGAACAACTCGGAGTCAAGTGGGACAAATTTGGTGTAGAACAATTTAGAATTGGGATGGATGTTGAACTTGAACACGGAACAGTTGATTCAAATACAAATGTAACCAACGACGACCCGTTAATGACAGGAAAAATTGCTCTCGCACATCTAAACGAAATTCAAGACTATTATACCCGACTTGCAGAAATGGAGAAAGAAGGTGAGAAGTTTTGGGAAAACAAGAAATAATTTATTAATCAAAAAACAATTCTAACCTCGATGTTCAACTAAGGCACATCGGAATTTCAGCAGAAGGCCATGCTATTAATTACTTGGTATTATCGAGTAAAAGCGAGCAAAACTTAAAAACTCTTTCTTCCTAAACCAATTATGGTGATAAACACATTCTACATAATTGCAATCCTCGGTCTAATCTCAATTATTGCAGGAACACTCATGGTTTCTTCAAAAAAGAAACTCTGGCGAAGAAGATATGTTTACCCTCTTCTTATCCTCGGAGGAATCTGCCTTGAAATTTACAGCATTCACATCAACGACATAATTTTCATAATTCTTCAAGGGGTTTTCATAATAACTTCAATTTACGGATTAATTAAAATGCATGAGGGGAAGAGGAAATGAAACCAAAATATTTATATCACGGAAGCATTAAAAAGATTAAGGGAGAAAAATTCATACCAAGAAAACAACAAGATTTGGGGAACAAACCAGAGAATTTACACAAAGGAGTTTATGCAACTAACGTTAAAGGAATTGCAATTGCTATGGCAATAATTAGTTGTAAAGGAGTTTACGGGGCAGGATTGAAATTTAATAAAAAACCTTTCGGGAAGATTTACGATGGCTGGCCGAAGCAAAAATATATTTATCTTTATACCTTGCCTTCTAAAAGTTTTAGGCAGTCTGGAGAAGATGGAAAACAATGGGTCTCTTCCGAAGCTGTTAAGCCATTAAAAGTGGAAAAATTAGTTGTAGAAGATTATCTAAAACTTGTTAAAAAAGCAACTAATGATGAAACTAAAAAATGGTTGAAGAAACACAACCTTAAATTAATGGAGAAAAAATGAAAATCGATTATGCTACAAAAAGGGATTTGAGATGGTTAAGTAAAGAAATAAAAGATCTAAAGAAGAAAGAAATATTGAATTCTATCAAAAACAAAGAAATAATTATTGCAAGAATAAATAAGAAACCTGTTGGATCATTAAAATATTGTTTGTTTTGGTCAAGATTTCCAATGATCGAAGCAATCTGGGTAGAAGAAAAATACCAAAGAAAGGGAATTGGCAAAAAATTATTTAATTCCCTAGAGAGAATTGCAAAAACAAAAAGACAAAAAATTGTCATGAGTTCCTATGAAAGTAAAGCAAAACATTCTGCTAGTTTTCATAAATCTCTTGGATTCAAAATAGCTGGAGTAATTAATAATTTTAAACCAATACAAAAAGATAAAGAGGTAATTGTAATAAAGAGAATAAAATGAAAATCCAGAAAGCAACAAAAAAAGAATTTAAGAGTATTGTTAATCTTGCATTAAAGCTATGGCCAAATCATTCGAGGAACCAATTAGAAAAAGAATTTCTAGAAATCTTTAGAAAAAAAAATGAAGTTATTTTTATTGCAATAATACCCTCAGACAAAGTCGTCGGTTTCGCTACTGCTTCCATTAAAAAAAATAATGTTCCTGGAGTCAAGTTTTATCCTGTAGGTTATGTGGAGGGGATTTATGTTAAACCAGAATTTAGAAAAAAAGATATAGCAAAAAAATTAGTTAAAGAAGTAGAAAAATGGTCTAAATTAAATAAATGTAAAATCTTGGCTTCAGATGTAGAATTAAAAAATGTAACTAGTCAAATATTTCATAAAAAAATAGGATTTAAAGAAAGCGATCGTTTAGTTTTCTTTGAAAAACAATTAAAATGAAATACTCCCGCCTCGCACAACTTTACCAAGACTGTTCCTCAACAACAAAGAGATTAGAAAAAATAAAAATCCTCGCAAAGTTTTTAGAATATCTCTCTGAAAAAGATAGAGATGTTATGTACTTGCTTCTTGGAAGAATTTATCCAGAATACGACGAGCGAAGAATTGGAATTTCAAATCAACTCGCAATAAAATCAATTGCAAAAGCAACAGGAACAAATCCAGATTTGGTAACAAAAGAATGGAAAAAAATCGGAGACCTCGGGGAAGTTGCAGAGCACATCGCAAAAACAAAAACCCAAGCAACATTACATTCACAAATTCTCACAACACAAAAAGTTTTAGAAAACCTAAGGAAACTCCCAGAACTCGAAGGCCACGGAACAGTATCAAAAAAAATATCTCTAATCACAGAACTTCTCACGTCGGCAAATTCACTCGAAGCAAAATATTTAATCAGAACTTTAATTGGAGATTTAAGAATAGGAATTCAAGAGTCAACAATTCGTGAAGCATTAGCAAAAGCTTTTTTCAAAGAACAAAAACAAACAGCAATAAGAATTCAAAAAGCAATCGACAGGTCAAACGACATCGCAGTTGTTTTTGAAATTGCAAGAAAAGGAAAAATCAAAGAATTAGAAAAAATACATTTGCAAGTCGGCAAACCAATAAAAGCAATGCTCGCACAAAAAGCACTTTCTTTCCAAGACGGTTTTAAAAAACTTGGAAAACCTTGTGCAATAGAATACAAATACGACGGCTTCAGATTAATTATTCACAAACAAGGAAAAGAAATAAAACTTTTCACACGACGACTAGAAAATGTCACAAAACAATTTCCAGAAGTTATAGAATATGTTGAAAAATATGTAAAAGGAAACTCATTCATCATCGATTCTGAAGCAGTTGGTTTCGACGCTAAAACAAAAGAATACACTTCTTTCCAACACATCTCACAAAGAATTCGAAGAAAATATAACATAGAAGAATTGCAAAAAAAACTTCCAATTGAAATAAATGTCTTCGACATAATTTACTACAATGGAAAATCAATGCTCAATGAGTCATTTGAAAAACGAACAAAACTAATAAAACAAATAATAAAAAATCATCCTTACAAATTAATTTATTCAAAACAAATCATAACTGGCGACGAGAAAAAAGCAAAAACATTTTATGAAAAAGCACTCAAAGACAATCAAGAAGGAGTTATGATGAAGAATCTTCACACATTTTATCAACCCGGTTCAAGGGTGGGCCACATGTTAAAAATAAAACCAGAAGCAAAAGATTTAGATTTAGTTATCACTGGTGCAGAATATGGCTCTGGAAAACGTTCTGGTTGGATGTCAAGTTTTATTCTTTCATGTCGAGGAGAAAAACCAGGAGAATATTTAGAAATTGGAAAAATGGGAACCGGAATAAAAGAACTTGACGGAGAAGGAACAACATTCAAAGAACTCACAAAACTATTAACACCTCATATTATAAAAGAAAAAGGAAAGTCTGTCGAGATAAAACCCAAAATCATTATCGCTGTTACATACCAAGAAATTCAAAAATCTCCAAACTATAATTCTGGTTGGGCATTACGATTTCCACGACTAACTGCATTAAGATTAGACAAACACCTTTCAGAAATTAATTCTCTCGAAGAAATTGAAAAAGATTTTGCAATGCAAAAACGAAACTGGCAGTTTGGTTAATATATCTCTATAAATCTTTTTAATAAGAATCAATTTTAAAGATAGTTTAACTTGACATGAGGAATTTTCATCCTTAATTAATTTTTCTCACGAAAATCCCGAGGCACGACGGATTTGAGTTTATTATCAAACGAAGCGGGCTATTTTACAAAATATAAATTTCTTTATATTCCGACGAAGTATTTATAAATAAAATATTCTTTAACAAATTAGAAAATGGGGTTGGATTATAAGAAATATTCTTTGTTAGTCGCGGGATTATCTGTGATATTAGTTGCAATTATTTTATCTCCGAATTCTTTAACAGGCAATGCAATCTTTGAACCAGAGGTTCCACTAAATTGTTCAGAGATAAATATAATCGAACTATGGAATTCAATTTTCGAGGAACAAATTCAAGAACAAACTACTGGGCCCTCCCCCCCCGCAACAGGAATTAGACCAACAGAGGTAACCTTTCAAACTTTAGAATCTCCAGAAGGGAAATGCGACATGTTTGTTGCTTATTATGCAAAAGATTCTTCCCCACAAAATAAAGAATTGTGGCTCATTCGTGGATGGAATAATGTTGATATCTTCGACCCTGAAATCCAAATAACAGCAATCCAAGGAATAGTTACTGGAAATTATTTTTCAACACAAATAGATGGTGAAACACTAAACAATTTAATGTACAAAGATTTCTCGTATAATACCTTATTTTCAAAAACAATTGACAGACTAACTTCATTGGGAAGCAATTCCTTAACAATCGATCAATTTTATGATACTATTTTCAAAACAAAACCAACATCTTTAGCAGATTGGACAACAATTTGGCAGTTTCTAAAAGGATATTATTCTTCCTTTAATTATGAAGAATCAACCACAGAACAAGAGTCTATCACAGGAGAAATATCAAGCAGAAAAGATTTACAGATTCTAACTTACTCCTCATCTTTTTGCATTCCAAATTGGGTGGAAAAAACAACAGATTGTGAAGAAGATGAAACAGAAACAATTTATTTTGTTGATTCAATGGGGTGTGGGTTTTCCCCTGTAGCAAATCAAACAACTGGTTGCGACTACGACGAAAATAATGTAATTGGATTTGTTTTAGATATTGAAGAAACAGGATTAGACATTGAATTAGAAATTGATGGAGATGAATTTGATGAAACAGGAGCAACAGTTTATGAAGATGAATTAGATGTAGAAATAAAAGATGGAACAAAAAAATTAATTGAGTTTGAATGGGACTTCTCAGAACCCTTAAACCTAAAACAAATTTTCTTAGAAAAACAATCTTCTTCTTCAACCTATGGTTATTTAATTGTAAAAGGAATTAAAGCAGATAAAACACTTTATGTTGATAAAATTAATCCTTCAATAAATAATATTTGTGTAAACGAAGACGACGAATTAGATAGTCTGTCTGATATAAGCACAACTTGTAGTGGTTCAAATGAATTTTATTTAGCTTGTTCAGGATCAATAAGCGACATTGATTGTTATTTATCTAATAGCACCTTAGTTGTTTCAGGAGTAGATCATTCTGCAGTAAAGCAAATGCAAAGAACCACAACCACCTGCACCCCAAACTGGAATTGCACAGATTGGTCTGATTCAATAAACCAATGTGGGATAAGAACTTGCACTGATATTAAATGTGGTTCAAATCCTAAAACAGAAACACAAACTTGTTTTATAGATATAAGTTGCACACCAGACTGGGATTGCACTGAATGGGAACCTCCGCAATGTCCAGAAAGTGGAGAGAGAACAAGAACTTGCATAGATGCAGAAGCATGCGAGCCTGATAAAACAGAAACAAAAAAATGTTCATATGCTATTGATAAAGTAAATTGGGCATTTGGCTTAATTATATTTTTAGTTATTTTGGTTGTCTTAGCAATCTTTGGTTTGATTATCCACTATTATCGAAAAAAGAAAGAAGGCAATAATTCAATAACCCAAAATATAACTCCGAAATATCCTCCTGTTCCTCCACGAAAATTTTCTCAAGGGCCAAGTTACGGGTTTCAGCAAAGACCAAGAGAACTTAGATAACTTTTATAAACCAAAATAACACTCTAAAATTATAAGATGGCAGAAAAACAATCAACATACAAAATACAAAATATTGTGGCAACAACTTCTTTAGAAAAACCAGTTCCACTAACAAAATTAGCAAAGACTCAACCAAACACAGAATATAATCCAGAAACTTTTCCAGGTTTAGTTTTAAGAATAAAAGAACCAAAATCAGCTGTGTTGGTTTTTTCTTCAGGAAATTTAGTTTGCACAGGAACAAAGTCTGTTGCGCAGGTTAAACAAGTCATTGAAGCAGTAATAAAACAATTAAGAAAAATAAATGTTAAGG
>CAZRXO010000013.1:0-22128 GCA_964604105.1 Candidatus Woesearchaeota archaeon
TTAGAATTGATAGATTTTTCGGTTAAGCCGAAAAATTAAATTGGGGTGCTATATTAGGTACATATGAATTAGAAGGTAATAAATTAGTAAAAATTCTTCAAGCTGTTGAAAATGCTTATTATGAAGAAGTCAGTAAATCTACTTCTGGATTAGATCTAAAACCAAATGCAATAGAATTAGAAGGAACTCTTTATTATACAGATAAAGGAGAATCTAGTGAAGTAATCGCAAGAATTATTAATGGAGAAATCATTGGAGAAAGAGAACATGAAATAATTATTAATGGGAAAGTTCTTGGAAAGTGGCATGGAATTTATTTACAAACATATGTTCCAAGCTCAATAGGTAGACATAGTACAAAAGGTTGTGAAGTTAAACCTTATTATGTAAAAGTTTTGAGTGAATTTTTTAGATAATCATTTCTTCCCAAAATAAATCTCCATTAACCTCGAGCCTCAAATCTTCTTTTAATAAAAAAATCTATTTCCTTTTCTTCAACCCAACACCAGCACCAATTGCAATTAATACCACAAGGATTACAATAATCCAAATCCAAGCATGACTTGAGGATTCCCCAATTTCAACTTCTTCTCCTTCAGGAACAACTTCTCCTGTTGTTGATACCACTCCATCAGCACCTTCAGGAACTAATTCGTGAATACTTTGTATAAACACATCTGCCTTTGAATTACTTATTCCATCAAGCCTTACATAAACATCATAATAACCATCTTCTGTTATATCCATCTTTGCATCTTCACCAACATCCAATTCAACTTGAACACTACCTTCGCTGGCAATTTCAATTGTAGCAGTTATCTCTGTTAATTTCGCAACACCAACATGGTGGTCTTCTCCCCCAATCTTAACTTTCATTCTATTAGCTGTTCCAAGTTCTTGAGAGTATCCTTCTGTAAACTGTTCTGCAGTAACTTTGTAGTCCTTTGACCAAGTTGTTCCACCTCCACCCCCTCCACCAGAAGATCCTCCGCCACCCCCACCATCACAACCACTTGTTGAGAAACTTGTAGCAACAGATGAAGCCCCAACTCCCGCATAATTATAACAAGTTACAGTATAGGTATAAGAATGACCACAGTCTAATCCTGTTTCAGTAATGGTCTGAGTTCCACCAGTTCCACTAACAACAGCACCAGTTCTATCCACAACACATGCCCCTTCAACACCGCTTAATGCATCTGCAGCAGCAACATTAATTGTTAAAGAACTTGTAGTTGCAGTACCAGCAGTTAAGGTTACTGCTGGACCTGAATTATCCACTAAGAAAATTCTTCTAAGAGCAGTGTTTTGAGCAGCAGTAGCATTTTTATTTCCAGTTGTATCATTAGCCCAGATAGTTACATTATAATAACCATCAGTTAAATTAGTTGTATCTAAGGTAGCATTCCAACGAGTATCAGAGGTATTTCCTGCTTCTAAAAATGCCACATGCCCAGCACTAGCATTAGTAACATTAAAGAACACACTATCTAATAAAACCCATCCATCTGCAACAGTTCCGATTAATTCAATCTTCCCAGAATAATTATTATAACCAGAAGGTGCAACTTGTGCCACACTTGGAGCCCTTGTATCGTTAAGGGTTATATTATACATCCCAGTATTTGATGTTAAATTGGCTTCATTCGTTACATTTACCATATACTTGTAAGTTGAATTAACTTGATACTTGAACAAGCTAGTCCAGTTAATTGTATTGTTTGTATAATTATTAGACAAAGAATATGTTGTTTGATTTATCAAGGTAGTTAAATTCCAAAGAGTAAAAGTAATATTTCTAAGAATATAATCCTCTGAAATAGACACATTCAAATAAATATTTGATTGGTCTGTTCCATTGGCCAAACTTGCATTATCACTATTTCCTTGAAAATAAAGAATCGGAGCAGTAGTATCATTAACTACAACATTTAAGGTTGTTGAAGATGCTGTTCCATTAGTACGGACAGTAGTAATAATTAAACTATAATTACCTGGTTTAGAAGTAGTAGCATTAAATGAAAAATTTCCAGTATAACTAGTATTAAGGATACCTGTTGCAGAACTATTCCAACTCTTCCAACTCAAAACTGTAGTTGTATTTGAAAAGTCTAACTCCGCCACCTCAAAAGTTAAATTAGTGTAATTTGAATTATATGTAAAGGAAAAGTTTGCAGGGATTGTTACATTTACCTGTGTAATATTTGCCCCATCAGCAGTATCTGTATTATTTATAGTAAAAGTAAATACATTGGCTACAGTAGCACTTGATTTAACATAAAAACTGCCTGCATTTGAATGAGTAATAGAAATCTCATGCGCCCCAAGAACAAAAACCATCGAAAGAATCAAAACTAATGAAAAAATTCCTACAACAAATAAATTGTTTTTAGCTTGTCTATTCATCTTAACCTCTTTTTTCCATCCTTCAACTAAGTAGGATTAATATATATTAGAAATTTGTATTTATAAATGTTTTGCTAAAATTCACTCCCAGAAATAAATAAACTTTTTATACAAAAAATATAAAAAAATAAAATCTCCGTCGAGAATATCTAAAAAAATATTTTCAAAATTTAATTTGCCTAAATTTAAGAATTCAAAAAACTAACTCACTTTCTTTTTTTTCTTTTTTTCTTTCTTTTCAATAAAAAACTAACAACAATTATGAGAAATAAAATTAAAACAACAACACCAATAATTATTTCCGAGGCATAACTTTTTTCATCAACAATAATCTCTTCCTCATCTTCAGGAACAATTTCTCCTGTTGTTGACACAACACCTTCAGCACCTTCAGGAACTAATTCGTGAATACTTTGTATAAACACATCTGCCTTTGAATTACTTATTCCATCAAGCCTTACATAAACATCATAATAACCATCTTCTGTTATATCCATCTTTGCATCTTCACCAACATCCAATTCAACTTGAACACTACCTTCGCTGGCAATTTCAATTGTAGCAGTTATCTCTGTTAATTTCGCAACACCAACATGGTGGTCTTCTCCCCCAATCTTAACTTTCATTCTATTAGCTGTTCCAAGTTCTTGAGAGTATCCTTCTGTAAACTGTTCTGCAGTAACTTTGTAGTCCTTTGACCAAGTTGTTCCACCTCCACCACTACTTCCGCCACCACCAGGATTACTTGTTCCGCAATCACTTGTTGAAAAAGAAGCTGTTGCAAAATTAGTATTGCCTGCACAATCCGAGCAAGTTAAAGTATAAGAATAATCATGCCCACAATCTAATCCAGATTCAACAATAGTTCTTATATCTGTTCCAGTAATAGATGCTCCCTCTCGATTAACACTACAATCCGCTAAAAGAATTCCAGTTAATGAATCTGAAACCTCTGAAGAAAAAGTAATAGAACTTGTTGTAGAACTTACACTTGTCAAATCTCCAACAATTGGAGCCACATTATCAAAAGTAATTTCAGTATTTAAAACACTATGATTATAATTCCTCAAATAACAAGTCTTTTCCAAAATAGAAATATTTTGTAAATAAATCGCATTAGAGTAAATATCAACTTGATCAAAAGTCAAATTAATGTTAAATGTAATAGAAGAATTTGAAATAGTTGTATTCAAAACAGTTCCAGAATCTAATGTAACAGCAGACATTAAAGGCAAAACTAATAAAACTAAACTACAAAACAAAATAAGTTTTTTTTTTGATTAATCATTTTAATAAAGTGCTTGCCATGCTGAACCATCACAACCATAATGTTTATTTGGGTCTTCGTCATAATAAATTGCCCCCGCATTTGCTTCATTGCAAGTCATAGCAGTTGTATTAGCAGGAAGTTGAACAAGCCCAACAGTTCCTGTTCCATCATGTCCTAAAATAACATTTCCATCAACTCCACCACCAAGAGTAGCTCCACCACGAATAATAACTTTATGCCCATCACCAGCAGCAGTTTCCGTAGGACTAATAATCACATCGCTATTAACAGAAGAAAGTGTCGCATCATAATTAGTAGTTTCAGGAACAGCTAAAAACGCAATATAATTTCCTGTCCCAGTAGCAGTATCATCAAAATATGCGTCAAAAGAAGCAAGAAGTGAACCAGCGTTATCACTACCACTACTTACTATATTACCAAAAATAGCTTCTGAAAGGGTAGATACTGCTAAGCCAGAAGAAATAAAAGAAGACTCAATACCTGATTGTTTATGTCCGCTACCAGTAAAATCAACTTTAATTCCTTTAGCATCTTCTGTGGCTGATGTTATATCAATATCTAATGCCCCGTCGGTTCCAGTATGAGTAGTAGAAGTAGCATCAAGATATAATTTATCTGTTGCTCCTAGTGTATTCTTAATACTTCCTGAGCCAGTCCAAAAAGCCCAAGCATTAGTAATCGTCATATCAGCCCCTGCTGTGGGAGCAGCGTCTATATACACTGTGGCTGCGTCTGTGATTGTTAAAGCTCCACCTACATCACCAACATATTCAGTAGCTATAAATCTCCAATCCCTCTGTGCAGCTAGTGGTCCTGCACCAGCCGCCCAAGTCTTAGCAAGAGCATTTCCAAAGTCCATACTTGGTGCTTCGGTAGCAGCGGCAACTTCTTCAAATTCGCTTATTATTACTGGTGTATATTCCCCAAACAATATATCGCCAGATTCAGGAGCCATTAAGTAATCATAATCAGCACCAATAGACAAGGCAATCGCAGTTCCACCACCTCCAGCAGCAACAAAATCATTTGCTCTATAAGCAATATATTCTTGGTCAGTATCATCACCATCACCTATAACTCCAGCAAAAAATGCCGTTGTTTCTTTACCGTTAGTATGTCCATCGGCAAAACCAATGACTATAGACCTAACACCAGTCAACTTCATATCATCCGCACCAGCTTTACTCCATACTTCCAAAACTGGGTCTTCTGATGTGTGAAGAGTAGAAGTAGCATCAAGATATAATTTATCTGTTGCTCCAAAAGTAAATCTTCCATTTCCTGAAACATCTAATTTGTATACTGGGTTATCAGTTCCAATTCCAACATTAGTTGAATTAACGTAAAGCATTCCACTTAAATTTGCAGAACCAGTTGTATCCATATTAAAAGAAGTATCAGTAATTGTCGTCGTAGCTAAAACAAATAAACTCATTAAAACTATTCCAGTTATAGTCCATGCAAATATCGAAAACTTTTTTGTCACCATCTTTTTCAATAACCTAAGGAAATAAAGATTTATAAATGTTTTTCTAAATTAAGTATTATGAAAAAAATATTTTTAGGCCCACCAGGTTCAGGAAAAGGAACTTACTCTAAAAGAATTTCTCCAATTTTAGAAATTCCACACATTTCAACAGGAGATCTTGTTAGAGATGAAATAAAAAAAGAAACTGAATTAGGAAAAAAAGCTCAAGAATATTATAATAGGGGGGACTTGGTTCCAGATGAACTAATCCTTGAACTTTTCAAACAAAGATTTGAACAAGACGATGCAAAAAAGGGCTTTATCCTCGACGGTTTTCCCAGAACAATTCCACAAGCACAAGCACTCTTAAAAATAACACCGATTGATGTTGTAACAAATTTAGTAATTCCCGAGGATATCCTAATTGAAAAAGCATGTGCGCGAAGAGTTTGCAAAGATTGTGGAGATATTTATAATATTGCAAATATAAACAGAAGCGGAGTTCGCATGCCTCCAATGCCCCCAAAGCAAGAAGGACAATGCGACCAATGCCAAGGAGAACTTATGCAAAGAGCCGACGACAATGAACAAACAATCAAAGACCGACTCGAAATTTACAAAAAAGAAACACAACCCTTAATTGATTTTTACAATGAGTTAGGATTACTAAAAAACATAAACATCATTGGGTCACCAAATGAAATGGTTCCAAAGATTTTAGAAATTTTAAAAGAAGTTGATGATGCTTTTAATTAAAAATTACCCCACTTCATTAAATACTTCTTAACCATCTTATATAATTCATGTTTATCCCAAAGTTCAATTGCACACTCTTTTGCCCATTCTCTTGCCTGAAATGTGAAGGAGTTATAATAATTGAATGTGTTACCCGAACAGGTTTAAGTTGAGTTGCTCTAAAAAGCCACTAAATGTCCTGATTACCCACAGAATTCTCAAAATATTTTAATTCAAATCTATTTAAAACGGATTATTCAAATTTTAGGAAATAAAATAGATAAAGTTATAAAGTTTATTTGTTTATAATAAAAATAGAGGGTCATTTATTTAAATATGAAAGAAAATCAAACACATCTCAATCATAGACAACAAATTAATCTGGGTAGTTTTTACACCCCAAAAAAAATTGTTAATTTAACTTACTCTCTACTTCAAAAAAATATTGGGAATATTTCTAATTGGACCCTCCTTGATTCATCTTGTGGTTATGGCTCGTTCCTACAAACCAAGACTAAACGCATTATTGGTGCCGATATAGATAAAATAGCGTTGGATAAAGCAAAAAATTTAATAGGGAATATTAAACTTTTTGAAATGAACTCGCTTAAAAATGTTGCTCGTGAAAATTATAATATCCATAAAAATGAAAAACTTATTATTATCGGCAACCCCCCATATAACGATACAACTTCAATAATTCGCCAAAATATTAAAAATATAAAAACTCAAAATAATATAGATCAAGATATAAAAACTCGTGATTTAGGAATGTCCTTTTTACTTTCATATAATAAATTAAAAGCAGACTATATTTGTGTTTTACATCCACTTTCATATCTTATTAAAAAATCAAATTTTAATTTACTCGCCAAACTAACAAAAAATTACCAATTAATTGATGGTGTTATTATTAGTTCGCATGAATTTTCTGATACCTCAAAAGGAATGGCATTCCCAATTTTAATTGCTCTTTACAAAAGAGATAATATCGGGATGAATTATGATTATATCCGAAATTATAAATTTCAAACAAAAGAAGGAACTACATTTTGTTTGAATAATTTCGACACAATAGCAAATTATATTTCAAAATATCCAAATAAAAATTATATTTCAAATACTGATAAGCCAATAGCTAAGTTTTATACAATGAGAGATATAAATGCTCTAAAGAGAAACCGAACATTTATTGATGAAGATATAACCAACGCGGTTTATATCGTTATGGACAAATTACCCTATTATTGCTATGTTGATGTTTTCAAAAAATACGCCGAGAAACTACCTTATTATTTAGGAAATTGTGATATTATTATTAATCAAGAAGAGTTTGAAAAAATAAAAGAGTGTTTTATATCTGAGAGCGTTCATAATAATCCCGTTTTGAAAAAAACTTTTAGGTTCCACGACGTTCCAAATGCGACAATTAAAATTGAAAATTATTTTAATAAATTATTAGGAGAACATTTATATGCCACAAATTAAAATCAGTAAGAAAGAACAGAAAATTGAAGTTCCAATTTTATTAACTACCGTAAGTGGTAAAATAAGAATTAAAAATCGCTCAATACTCAATGAATACGGAACACCTGTTGCTACTCGAAGAGATGGATTTAAACAAAGTAATTATGTTGAATGGCAAATCGGATATGATGCTGTCAAAAAAGACACAACAAAGCTATCTGAAACTACATTATCGAATACAAGTTTCATTGGGGCTAATGGGAAAGAAAAGGCACTTTATGAACTATCCGAATATATTTATTATTTCTATGAATGGAACATTTTAACAAATAAAGATTTGAATGAAATTGAAACATACCTTGATAAAATTCCGGATAGTGATTTGATTAGTAATAATTCTAAATTGCAAATTGACAGAAGCCATCCAGTAAATAAAAGAATAAATGATTTTAGTTTTGAATACACCCAAGTAAAATATCCTCTTCTAATATATAAGTTTGGAAAGTATGAGATCATTACTGAAATCAAAATCACCGAAAAACAATATGCTGTTGGCACGCAACCTATGCTCTATTTGTGTTTCCCAATAACCGAATTAAAGGCAAAATCTGCACTTATCGGACGAGTTGCTGAGATAAAAGAAATTGCTTATTTTGACATTACAAAGAACAATATTAAAACTTTTACTGAAATATTAAAAATGTTTGGAACTCTATCTGAAAATCATAAACATGATATAATAGAAATTATTAAAGTCATTCGAGACAATAAAAAACATCACTAAGAATTAATTTAACCCTTATCACAAACCCCTGCTTCTGTAATCCAATAAATACATTCATTGTCTGGAAGATTTGGTGAATCAACTAATTTAGCTACACGACTTCCTTGCTTTCCTCGTCGTAAATAAATTCTATAAGTTGAAGCATGCCCAAGAATATTTCCTCCAATAGGAGTTGTCGGGTCCCCAAACATTTGCGCAGGATTTGCCATAACTTGATTAGTTACATAAACAGCTAAATTATGAGTCTCTGCAACTTTCATTAAATCATGTAAATATCTATTTAATTTCTGCTGTCTATCAGCTAATTGCCCCCGACCAGAATATTCTGCTCTAAAATGTGCAGTCAAGGAATCAACAATCATTAATTTAATTGGCTCGCCAGCCTTAATCATTTCTGAAACTTTTTCCAATAACAACATTTGATGGTCTGAATTAAAAGCACGAGCAACAAAAATATTTTTCAAAACTTTTTCAGGATTTGCACCCATAGCCTCAGCAATTTGTTTAATTCTTTGAGGTCGAAAAGTTCCTTCTGTATCAATAAAAACACATTTGCCATTTACACCGCCCTTCTCCAACGGAAGTTGCACATTTACTGCAAGTGTTGAACCAAGTTGAGTCTTACCAGAACCAAAACTACCAAAAGCCTCTGTAATAGATCTGGACTCAACCCCTTTTCCCCCAAGAAGATCATTAAACTCTTGACTCCCTGTTGTAATATAATGAACATTTTCTCGTCGCTTTGCAAACTCTGCACCGTCAGTGAAACCCAACTGAAGCATATCTCGCGCAGCAAGAATTGCTTTTCGTGCCACAGCACCAGAAACCCCAGCAGCGTCGGCAAGTGCAGCAGGACTCATCACAGCCAATGACATCATATCAAAAACCCCAGCATTCTCCAACTTTGTCGCAACAGCTGGCCCAATCCCAGGAAGATCCATTAAAGTAAAAACTTTTTCAGCCTCTTCTTTAACTTCCTTCTTGCCCCCAGAAACAGCTTCTTTAATTTTCTCAGTTTCTTTTTTAGTAACCATAAAAAATAAAGAACAATTGAGTTTATAAGAATTTAGAGAATAGAAAATAATAATTAAATTTAGTATTATTTCATTCTGTATTCACAACATAATCTATTCCACAGGGGGCATATATCTTCCTTTTTTCTTTACGGCTACGTGCTCCATCTAAACAAAAAACTCTTCCTAAATCATTCACAAACACATAATCTCCTTCTCTCAATGAACTATGAATCCCTTGCCTTTCTGCATATTCTATTTGTTGATAAAACTTAGTCACCTTAGAGAGTTCAATTGAACCAAAAAATACCAAACCTACTAAAATCGCCAATTTTAAATTATTTCGTTTTGATTTTCTCAAAAGTAAACGCAACTCTTCTTCAGATAATTGAGATTTTAAAGAATAACCAACCATAAAAATAAAAATCTTTTCTCTTTTATAAATATTTCTACACTAAAACAATCCACCAACCCACCAAATCCCCAAAACCAAATCAGCAATAATAAAACTAACCAAAACAATTATCTCTGTTTTCCCTCCAGTATGAACAATACCACAAGATTTATTTCTAAAAGGCCAAAAAGGAGTTACACCCTGAACAGTAAAACTATCAGCAAGCAAATGCAAACCATAACCAAGAAAAAATCCAAGAGCAACAACAGGCAAAAACAAAACAAAAACCAAAGTTAATAAAATCAAAAAAGTAAAACTATGAATTACCCCTCGGTGTTTTGTAAAAAACTGCAACACACGAGCCAATCTCCGTCTACCCAACTTAGAAAACCGTGAATCAACATCAGGAATATATGTTGCAATCACAGCCACAAGAACAAAAATAAATTTATCAGTAACATTTGAAATCAATAACAAAACAAAAAATAAAGTAATCATTAAATGAGTTCTAAGCATCATTGTAATGTAAGAAGGGAGAATAAGAATTTAAATTTAACTAAAGAAGTTTAACACCAACAAACTTTTTTACCCAAAATTGTGGCACAGCACGGCACCCCCCCTCCAGAGGTTGTTCCAGCTTTATCTCCATTAGATGAAGAAGAACAAATATCACTACACTTTTCATCGAATATTTTTACAGTCTCAGCCCCACCCCAAGGATATCCAAAACCCCCACTTTCTCCTTTTACAATCTTCCTTGAACTCTCCCGTAATCTACATTGATATTCTCTCCCCTCAACAGGAGGAATCTTTAAATCAAGCATAAAAATAACAGCCCTTGTTTCTTCAGTTGGAAGTTCAAATTTAACATTAATCATATAAACTCCTTCAGAATTTATTAAATGAATATCTGTTCTAGGATAAAAACAATACCTATCTTTATTATAAGATTTTGGAGTCCAAAAATCACCATTATGTCCTGGTTCTTGCCCTACAGACATAAGCTTTCCATTACGAATCAAATCAACTACAATCCCTAAATCAGAAGAACTACTTATATCATCCTTTAATTTTGCACACACCCTATAACTATCTGCTTTTATTGTTTTCTTACCATCTGAATCTTCAATCTCCCTAAATGCCATTGGAAATTCATCTGAACTAGTAAGAACAGTCCAAGTTCCAAGTATGTTCTTTGCTTCAAGAGTTATTGATTCAAAACAATTACTATTATCTTTACACTCTTCTTCTTGCCATAATTCATCACCTCCAGGAAGTTGTTTTTGAAAATTAGCAGGAATACCTAAACCACCTTCTTCATCAGGCAAATCAATAATCCCCCCAGCACCACTAAAAACCATCTCGCTTTCCTCTTCACTCGAAGTTGGATTAAAATCCGCAGTCCCGCCCGTCGCTATTTGACACCCTTCTTCAAAAGCTCCTAATTTCTGCATTCTAATTCTACAAAAACTTTCTAAAAGTTTATTTTCACAATAAGCATCAATTTTTTCTTGAACACAATCTTTATCCACAACATTTCCAGTCATTGGAAAAAATCCCGCAACAACTATAACTGTTGACAAAACCAACATAAATACTAAACTTAAACTTAATATTAATTTTTTCATTTTAACATACATTCTCCATATTACATTCACCATCCACAGTCTTTCCTTTCACCCAATCACTCCAAGCAAATCCCAACCCCCCTTCTTCCCCCTGAACAACCTTTCTAGATCTTTGTTCAATCTCACACCTATATTCTCTCCCCTCAACAGGAGGAATCTTTAAATCAAGCATAAAAATAACAGCCCTTGTTTCTTCAGTTGGAAGTTCAAATTTAACATTAATCATATAAACTCCTTCAGAATTTATTAAATGAATATCTGTTCTAGGATAAAAACAATACCTATCTTTATTATAAGATTTTGGAGTCCAAAAATCACCATTATGTCCTGGTTCTTGCCCTACAGACATAAGCTTTCCATTACGAATCAAATCAACTACAATCCCTAAATCAGAAGAACTACTTATATCATCCTTTAATTTTGCACACACCCTATAACTATCTGCTTTTATTGTTTTCTTACCATCTGAATCTTCAATCTCCCTAAATGCCATTGGAAATTCATCTGAACTAGTAAGAACAGTCCAAGTTCCAAGTATGTTCTTTGCTTCAAGAGTTATTGATTCAAAACAATTACTATTATCTTTACACTCTTCTTCTTGCCATAATTCATCACCTCCAGGAAGTTGTTTTTGAAAATTAGCAGGAATACCTAAACCACCTTCTTCATCAGATAACTCAAATTCTCCAACAAGAAAAAATCCAGGTCCAGCCCCATCTTCATTTGGAAGACCAAATTCTCCTGAAGCACCAGGAATACATTGTTGTTCACATTCTGACTTATGCCTATTTTTACAAATGAATTTAAAAAAATTACTTTCATATTGAACACAAGCATTTTCTTGACAAGTATCTACACAACTCTCATCAACAACCTTTCCAGTCATTGGAAAAAATCCCGCAGAAACAACAAACATTGAAAATATTAAAATAAAACTCGCTAACAAAATTAACATCACCTTTTTCATAAATCATTTAAGAAAAAATCATTTATAAATGTTTCGTCAATTCTAGCTCTGTTGAAAAAGTCTTCATTTAATAAATTTGAAATAAACTTTTTGATATTTGGGAGGGATTTGCCGAAGACAAATTTTGGGCGGGCAAATAAATTGCAAAAAGTTTACTTCCAAGATTAAAAATTTTCAACAGAGCCGTCAATTTTTCCAAATCAACCCAACAACCAATCCCCCAAACAAACCCATCAACAAATCCAAAATAGTATCCTCAAGAGTTTGCACAATATTCAAATTAAAAAAGTAATTCATTAAATATTCATAAAATTCCCAAAGCACTGCAATTAAAATCACCGACGACAAAATCAAAATTAAATAAATCAATTTACTATTTATCTTTAACAATTTCTTTTCTTTCAAAAAATTAAAAATCAAAACAAACATATATGCAATAGCCATTCCCCCAAAAAAATGCATTGGTATATCTATCCAAGGATAAAGATTATACAAACCAACTTTATCTAAAATATTACTAAAAATAAAAACCAAAATAGGAAACCTAAGAAAATAAAAAAACTCTCGAATCATTTTAACCTTCCAATTCAGTAATTAATCCGTCTAAATTAATTTCTTGAACACCATTAATAATAAACTCAGGATTATTAAAAAATTTATTCATTCGAACATCCCCAGAAAAAACCATTTCCTTTCCTAACAAATCCTCTCTCTGGAATAATAATTTCTCTATATTTTCTAATTCAGTTAAACCAATTTTTGGCAAGACCTCATGAAATAAAACAGCCCGCGTAGTTTCTGTTCCATCGTCAAGAACAAGATTTATCAATGCTCTTTTTTCTGCGGTCACAACACCATGCTCTGCACAAACAAAACCTCCCTCACCAGATACTGCTTTCTTTTTACATTCAGGGCAAACATAAAAAAACCTCGGCTCAAAACTTTGAACAATAAATGCTCGCACACCAACACTGTCCCCTACATTAAATTCAACAATTGGTTTTTCTTTTACCACCTTCGCTGTTTGAACATTTTCAAAAACTTTATTACTAACTTTAAACTCTGAAAAACTTCCCAAATGCAACTCCCCCATTCTCATTCCCGCATTTGCAATTTCAACAGAGGAATTTTCTTTAATCTGCCCATTCTCTATTAAACTAATATGGTTAACATCCCAAAGAACAACTTTAATATTTCCAGTCTCGTCAGCAATTACCATATTTGAAACTTTACCTAATTCCCCTTTCTTATTAGTATACTCTCGAACAGGAAACAACTGAATAACTTTCCCCGTAGTATTAACCTTTCGCATCTCTTCAAGAATTTCATTAATTTTCAAAACTTCGTCTTCAAAAGAAATTCCAAGTTCAGCAGCAATCACTTGCAAAGCACCCTCGCGAGAAATCAAACCCGCCAACTTCGCCCGCTTTGCCTCAACCCTTCTCTCAATCTCATCTTCACCTAATCCAGAATCCCTCGCAATCTTACCAAGAATTTTATCATAATTTGTGGCCATAAGAAAGAAAAAGAAAATCAGTTTATAAGAATTATTGTTATACAATCTTACATTACTAACTTAAAATAAATCTTATTCAAAAAAGTCCAAACCTTATCCGCAAACTCTTTGTCAAATCTTTTTCCATAATACAAAATTCCATTTCTAAAACATCTAAGTCTATTAATAAATTCTATTTCATATTCTTCAAATTTCAACTTTTTCAAAAAAGAAACTTCTGCTTCATGCGCCCCTAAGCCAGAAGAACCAAATCCTTTCAAAAACATTTTCGCTCGAATCAAACCCAAAATAACATCATAACAATCTTCAATTATGTCATTAGAATTTTGATTATCCACCCCTATTTTACTCACCACCCTTTTAATTTGCTCAAACTTTCTATTTGCCTCACTCATTAAATTCTTAGACCTTGCTTTATCAGGGGATTGTTTCTTAACAATACCTTTTCTCAAGAACTCTTCAAAATCATTCATAATCCAATCCTCCCAATTAATACAATGCCATTGAAAATATTACTTCTCAAATTTTTATGTATTTTGTTAAAATCCTCATAGAAATTAATTCTTATATCTCTTTTCAAAAATTTTTCAAACTTCTCCAAATTAACTTTCTTTTCTTTTCGTTCAATAATTGCAATGTCAATATCAGAATTAATTGTATCTTCCCCATAAGAATAGCTTCCAAATAAAATAACCACCCCCCCAGGGAAATTATCTTCTAAAAACTTAACCAAGCCAGATTCATAAATTAATTTAAGATTTTCAACTCTCTTTAATTCAAGTGCTTTTTGAGAATCTCTATTCAATTTAATAAAAGTTAAATTCATAGTTTTGCTTCTTTCAACACATACAAGACCTTCTTTCTCCAATAAAGGCAAAGCTTTTGCAACAGCAGTCGGAGAAAACCCCAAAAGTTTAGCTATCTCTCGCTGATTAAGAGATTCTCCTGCATGAATACATAAAAGTCTAAATATTGTATTCTGAAATCGTGTAAATTTAAGTTTATACTTATCCATAATAGTTTATACGTAAGAACTAAAGTTTATAAAAGTTTCTGTTAAAAATTTTTGGGAATTATTGTTATAGAAAATTAATCAAAAAGAGGGAGTTGCAGAATTAAAATTCTCCAACATCTGAACTTTATCTATTTTTGTGAAAAAATTATTTTCTGGTTCTGAAACATAAACATCTCCATTAATATCAACAATATAATCAAGTCCTTCTAAATAATCTTTTAAATTCTCATTTATTATAGCAGTTCCACAATAATGGCAAATATCCTCCCCGCTTTCTGGGGGATCCTCTTCTTCATCACTATCTCCCGGAGAACCATTAGGATCTAAGGGTCCAGGATCATCAACTTCGTCTGGGGGCCAAGTTCCACCAGCATCACCCTTATATGCAGAAAAACCAATTAATCCCACGGTTGCAACAATAAGAATAATCCCACCAAGACCAAAATCCTCAAAAGCCCCAGCCAAAGAATCTCCCAAAGCATCTTTTATTCCATCTTTTAAATGATCTATATCTCCTTGAAAAAGATCATGCTCAGTAAAAAGTAAATCATCTAAATCCCAACCATAAGCAGGAGCATAACCCTCCCCCCTTCTTGCATCAATATAATAATCATTTGCTTTTTCTAAAATATCTTCTGTAATAACTGCTGCGATTTCATCTTGATTTAAATTTCTTAATTCTGCTTTTGTTGCAATATCAATTGAATTACGAGAATAAATTTCAACATTTTCATTTACTTCTCCATTAATAGAATTAACTTCTTCTTCAACACATCCCTGCTGACAAAATTCTTTGTTTCTATTCATACAAAAAACTTTAAGAAAT
Source organism: Candidatus Woesearchaeota archaeon (assembly GCA_964604105.1). Taxonomy (GTDB): domain Archaea; phylum Nanobdellota; class Nanobdellia; order Pacearchaeales; family GW2011-AR1; genus CAYZVU01. The sequence continues at coordinate 15,511 of CAZRXO010000013.1, forward strand.
TTCCCTGAACATTGACTATTCAAACAATTATTTACACAAACATCATTAATCTCAACAACAACATTCCCTGTCTTGGGTAACAACTCTGAAAAAGAAAATGCCGAAGCAATTGGAAACATAAACATTAAACTAATTAAAAGACCACAACTAAAAATCAAACCCTTTTTCATGAACACTCTAAGAAAATGATATTTATAAATATTCCCGTACTAAAAAAATCCTTTTTCAAAAAACTTTAAAACCAATATTTCTCAATAATCCCCCAAGCATAATTTTATTTTGGTTTTGTGAATTAATTTATGCCAGCACCGAAGGTGCTGGTGGGCGGGCGGGATGGGCTTTGAACAAAACCAAACAAATATTTTAAAAACCCTCCCACAATTTATTATTTATGGATTACACAGCTTTATTCTCATGGATTCCAGAAGTGCGAAAACCAGATGAAAAAAAATTAGATTTCAATACTAAATTAAAATGGACTCTAATTATTCTCGGAGCATTCTTTATTCTCGCAAATGTCGCCCTATTCGGACTTTCAAATAATGCCCTCGAGAGATTTGAATACTTAGCAATTATTCTTGGAACAGATTTTGGTTCAATTATTTCTTTGGGTATTGGTCCAATTGTAATGGCCTCCATTATATTACAGTTATTATCAGGTGCAGGAATTATTAACATTGACACAAACACTGTCGAAGGAAAAAAATTATTTACCGGGGTTCAAAAACTTTTGGTTTTCTTTTTCATAATTTTCGAAGCTTTAGTTTATGTTTTAATGCAAGGACTTCAAGCAATGCCGGGTTTTGCATGGTTAGTAATTTTCCAATTAATCCTCGGGGGTTTAGCAATTTATTATATGAATGAAGTTTGCGAAAAATACGGATTTGGTTCAGGTGTTTCTTTATTTATCGCCGCTGGAGTTTCATGGCGACTTTTCACAAGTGCATTTCAATTCATCAATCAGCAAGGGAAAAATTGTCTATTAGATTTCACAGGAACACCCTGTGCAGGTAAAGTTCTTTCGATTATTCAGGCAATTGTAAATAAATATCCTTGGCAAGATTTAGTTTCTCCTGTCGCAGCATTAATTGCAACAGTGGTGATTTTCTTAATGGTAGTCTGGGCACAATCTTTGAAAATAGAAATCCCATTATCTTTCGGAAAATTAAGAGGATATAATATTAAATGGCCTTTAGCATTTTTCTATGCCTCTGTTATTCCAGTTATTTTAGTTTCAGCATTAGTCGCAAACATTTCTCTTTTCGGAGGATTAATTGAGAATGCAGCCGCCCCTTGTTTAACAGAAACCGTCGATGCAATCGCCTGTTCAGGTTCTGCAAAATTCGCTTCTCATTTTACTTTCCTCGGACACTTTGTCAACGGCCAAGCAGTTTCAGGATTTGCATTTTGGATAGGCTCAACAAATATTTTAGAATTATTTATTCGAGGAGGTTTCTCTACAATTTATTTAATCCAAGGTTTGAGTCATACATTAATTTATGTAATGTTATGTGCAATGTTCTCTGTGTTCTGGGTAAAAACTTCCGGCATGGATGCAAAAGCACAAGCAGGAAAAATCGCAGCCTCAGGATTACAAGTCGCTGGTTTTCGACAAGACACAAGAATAATTGAATCAATTTTAGATAGATATATCATGCCTTTGACAGTCATGGGTGGCGCAGCAATTGGGTTTTTAGCGTCGATAACAAACTTGATGGGTGCATTAATCGCAGGAACAGCAATGGTATTAGTAATTATGATTATGTATCAATTCTACCAAAACATTGCACAAAAACACGCAGAAGACATGAACCCACTGATGCGAAAGTTTATGGGTGGTTAATTTAAAAGAGTAGAATTTTTATTCTTTTTCCAATTCTCAAAAGACCATCTCCCAACACCATCTTTAACTTCAACATATTCTTTTCTTTGTTCACCAGTTAAATTAATTTCAGAAAGTAATTCTTTCGAAAAGTCAAATTCCCTGCAAAAATTATAACGTGACCAACCCAAACTCCCCCCATCAAAATCACTTCTTTTTTCAGTAGTAAATCCATAAGCTGGTCGCCGATTTCTTCTCCCCAAATACTTTTTTTCGCATTTAATTGAATCATAATCTTGCAAGCATCCAGAAAAAGAAAGAAGTTTCTTTTCACGAGAATTATACCAATCCATAACTTCCTTTTTCGGGGGGATAGTAAGACCACCTAAATTAAAGTTTCCTCCATCAGAATAACCTCTACAAATATCTTCTGCACCAAATCTTATATTCGCTAACTCATGATGAATATATCCTCTATAAACATAATCAAAATCTTTTTCAAGAGGAGCGAGAACATTTATACAGCCTTTGGGGAAAACCAAAGTAGCTAATGCTAAAGAAACTCCGGCAAGTATTCCAATTAAACTCTTTCTTGGTTTCAGATTCATTTGTTTTTTCTCCTTGCCAATAACAACACATTCCACATATATTAAACTTATTCTAGAAATATTACACGAAATAGGAAGATTTAAAAGATATTTCCTCTATCAAACAATATGAATAAAGAAATAAAATTAGACATCAAGAATAAAAAGATATTATATCAATTAGATGCAGATGCCTCTCAATCCGCAAATCAAATTGCAAAAAAAGTTGGACTTTCAAAAGAAGGAGTCAATTATAGAATCAATAGGATGTTAAAACAAAAAATAATCAAAGGGTTCTACACGGTTCTTAATACCCCTCAGTTAGGATTTATTCACTTCAATACATTAATAAGATTTAGAGATATCAATGAAACACTTAAGAAAAATTTCATAGACTTCTGTAAAAAAGAAGAACAAATAATTTGGTGTGCAAGTTGTTATGGAAGTTGGGATTTTTCAGTCTCCTTCCTCGGGAAGACAATACAAGAATATGATTCCTTTCTCTCAAAAATCCTTCAAAGATTTGGAAACAAAATCCATGAAAAATCAATGTCTGTTATTATAGACAGTCCAACATATCATCGAGATTATTTGATTGATAGCCAAGAAGGAAAAGAATTCAAATACAAAATTTCCAAAACCTCAAAAATTGATGAAACAGAACAAAGAATTCTTTCAACAATTTCTCAAAATGCACGAATGAATATAATTCACATTGCAGAAAAGATAAAAACTTCCAAAGATATTGTACACTACCGAATAAAACAACTAGAAAAAAAAGAAATCATTCAAGGTTACCGAGCATTAATCGACTCAGAGAAAATTGGTTACATATATTATAAAATGTTATTCAGCCTAAAAAACTTAACTAATGAAAAAGAAACACAACTAAAAAACTTCTGTAAAATAAATCCAAATATAATTCAATTTATCAGATATTTAGGAAATTGGGAAATACAAATAGAACTTGAAGTCGAATCAGAAAAACAATTATATGAAATTCTTGAACAAATAAGAAAACAATTTAACACAATAATAAAAACCTATGATATACTCAAACTTAAAGAAGAAAAATTAGATTATTTTCCATTCAAACTAAACTCTAAAATTTTTTAATTTAATTCTTTCTCCTTAACAAATCTCTCAGCAAAGTTCCTCAACAAAGTCTGGAACTGATCCACCCTCGTGAACAATAGCGAATCTATTTTTTCAAATCAAACATTTTATAAAACAAATTCCCTTCTTCATTTCACAAAAAATGGTGAACCTAACTACAATAACAAGTTTAATGGAACTTTATCCTAAGCCAAGCATTGTTATAATTTCCTCTTTAATTACATTAGCCATGACTCTTGTTACAAAATATTTTACAGACCAAAACCGAATGAAAGAACTCAAAGACATTCAAAAAGCTTGTAACATCAAAATGAAAGAAACCAAAGACAATCCAGAAGAAATGAAAAAAGTCCAGAAGCAAGTTATGGAATGCTCAATGGAACTTATGAAACATTCTTTCAAACCATTATTGATAACAATGATTCCACTCTTACTTATATTCTATTGGATTAGAAATTTCTACACCTTGCTTTTACCGTCGTGGTTCTGGTGGTATTTTGGAGGAGCAATTATTTCAAGTATTGTTCTTAGAAAAGTTTTGAAAGTTGTATAAAATGAAACAAAAAACTATTGATTTTATCAGAATGGCTAAAGGTAAAACTTATTCTTCAACAACTTCTAAATCTAAAAAAACAAAAGATGGTGGAAAAAGCTATATTATTAAAAAAGGAAATTTAATCTATAGGGATAAATACTTTGGAAACATAATAGATTGCGGACAAGAGAGAGTTTATGAAAAAGAAAAAGTTATTTGGATGATGGCTTATAGGGGAGGAATGTGCCCTGGAAAAGAATCAATGGACAAAGAAGCATTTAATTTTTTAAAAAAATGCATTAGTAAAATGCCTAAAAATTTTCCTGCAAGAGGTCCTAAAAAATTTAAAGAAGGCAAATGGGTTTATGAAAATACCTGGAGAGGGAATATGAAAGATTTTGTTGGAGAAGAAAATATTTATTTTAATAAAAAGAAAATTTGCTTTAGAAATTATATAGGTGGTTTAGTTAAAAACAAGAAATAAAGCCTAGCCTAAAACAATTACTAATTGCAATAAAACTTATCTTATTCAATTTAACCCTAACCCCACATATTATATTCGTAAACCCCCCAATCCTAAAAAAACTCATTAAATTTTTCTTTCTAAATTTCTAACAAGTTCTTCTATCTCATTAAGTTTTTCAATTATCTCGCTATGAGTAGGTTCTTCTTCAACACCTTCTCTTAAATGAGGTGGCAATCGATGTTTTTCATTGTGTTTTATCATTTTTATTTTCTCCTAATTTAATTATATCTTGTAGTTCTATGAACCCAATCCCAATTTTCTAATTTCCTTTCTATCTCTTCAGAAGATCCTTCAAAACATGCTCGATACAATCTAACATATTCGGATTCAACCGAAGTTCTATTTTCTGGGAAAATTTTTTGAATAAAATATTCTAATATTTTCATTTTTCATTTCCTCCAAATTTAATTCTATTTTCATAGGATAATGGAATATACAAACTATTTAAATGTTTCGATTATCATAGAAATATAGAAACATAAGATTTTTATAGTAAAATAGAATAGAATAAATATGCCACCAATATTTGATGAGATAGTCCACAAAGCGCTTTCAAATGATATTCGAAAAGAAATCCTTTTATCAATTGCTAAGAAAGAAAAGTATTTAACAGAAATTGCTACAGAAATAAAAAAGAAACCTCAAACAATAGATTTTCATCTTAATCTTTTAGTAGAAATAGGGTTAATTTCTTCGGAATGGAGAGAAGGGAAAAAATATTATTTTATTAGGGACAAGAAGATATTAGAAGTCTTAAAGGGAAGAGAAAGCCTTCCTCCAGGATTCAGGCCAAAACCTCCTCATGAAATTGTTTTAGATATATGGGAAGATATGAAAAAGAGAATGGACAGACTAGAAAAAAAAATAGATAGATTAAAATGAAACAATCGATAAAAAGAGGCTTAGGTTTTGGAATAACTTCAGGAGTTATTACAACACTTGGTTTAATTATAGGTTTATACTCTTCGACAAATTCAAAGATAGCTGTCGTCGGAGGAATTTTAATTATTGCAATCGCAGATTCACTTTCAGATGCTTTTGGAATTCACATTTCCGAAGAATACAGCACAAGAGAAAAAGAAAAAGATATTTGGCGAGCAACATTCTCGACGCTGTTTTTCAAATTTATCACAGCATCAACTTTTGTCATTCCATTTATTTTCTTTGCTCTCTCCACAGCAACAATAATATGTATAGTCTGGGGATTAATATTAATCTCAACATTTAGTTATCAAGTCGCAAAAATGCACAAACACTCTCCTAAAAAAGCAATCATAGAACATCTTACAATCGCGATGGTAGTAATAATATTAACTTACTTCGTAGGAAATCTCGTTGGAAAGATTTTTGTGTAAGACCAACAATTTTAAAAACCATAATTCTCTCGAATAAATATGGAACAACCTTCACAAGAATTAATGATGAAATTCCAAATGTATGAACAACACATTAATCAAATTAATCAACAACTTCAAGCAGTTGAACAAGCAATCTTAGAACTTGCAAGTATTAACACTGGTTTAGAAGATTTAAAGGGCGCAAAAGGAAAAGAAATCATGGCACAAATCGGAAGAGGAATCTTTGCGCGAGCAGAACTTTTAGACGAAAAATTAGTTGTAGATATTGGAGAGAAAAAGTTTGTAAAAAAATCAATTCCAGACACACAAAATATTCTAAAAAAACAGATTGACAAATTGCAAGAAGCTCAAGAACAATTGAATTCAAATTTAGAACAGATAAATCAAGAATTAACTAAAACTTTCATGGAAGCCCAAGGAAAAGAAAAACCTTCTTGCAAATGCAAAGACTTAGAAGAAAATTGTGAATGCGAAAACCACGACGAAAAATGCGAATGTGGTGAGGAATGTGGTGGGGTTGTAAGAATAAACCAAAAAAAGAGTTCTGATAAAAAATAATGAAACTTTCTGAACAAGAAAAACATCAAAAAATGTTAAAATATAGAATTAATGCAATAAGAAATATAGCACCCCTCAAAAGTTTTTAGGTTTTTTTAATAAATAATCATAACAGC
>CAZRXO010000014.1:0-22107 GCA_964604105.1 Candidatus Woesearchaeota archaeon
AAAAAAATATCACAAACTTCTTTTCCAGATTCAATTGCAGGATAATCAAATTTAATCCACCCATTTAAACTTTCTCGAACAGGCGCCATAAAAACTTCACCCCCAGGCATATTGTCCTCGCCATTATCTGCCACACAATTTTTTCCTTTGATTGAAAATTTCAAATCAACACCGTCGCCAATTAAATGAACTACTGAACCTTTTTCAAAAACATTAGAAATTTTTTCAAATTGTTTTCCCAAGTTTTTCCAATCTTGCAAGCAAGCCCCATAAACAAAATTTTCATATTCACTCAAAGACATTTCAGCTTCTTGTGCCTGTGCATGAACAGGATAAGCAACAGTGCATCTTCGAATTTTATCTCTTTCATTACAAATATAATCTGAAACAGGATGAACAATCTTCGCCCGACGAGAAATCTTTTTTGAATCAGAATTACTCAACTGTCTTGTATTCAAATCAGAAACAATTCCAATATATTTATCTGCACCCTTCACAAGATTCATTGATTCTTCAGGAAATTTCTCAAGTTGCTCTTTTGTTGCATACTTATAAAAAAAATCACTAACTTCCGGCAAATGAAAACGAACAATCGGATGCGCTTTTTGTAAAATAACTTCCTTATAAAGTTCGACCATAAAAGGAACAGCTTCGATTCCTCCAGAAATAATAACTTTCTCTCCTGGTTTTACAAATACAGAATGTCTTACAACAACCTGTGCAAGTTTTCGAGTTCTCATATCTACTGGCATTTTAAATTTAGAAATCTTAGGCGATTCCAAACCATCACCTAAAAATCACAGCAAAAAACAATTTATAAAATTTGTTGTTCTCGACTTTTTATAAAATGTTATTCCAAATCTTCCTCTTCCTTCTCGCAGGAACACTCGCAGGAACAATCACAGGTCTTGTGCCAGGAGTCCATATAAACCTCATCGGGCTTTTTATTGTAACAGCCTCGACATCTTTTCTTTTTATCAACCCAATTTACTTTGTAGTTTTTATAACAGCAATGGCAATTACCCATACATTCATAGATTTTATTCCCTCAATTTTCCTCGGTTGCCCAGACACAGACACAGAACTTTCTGTTCTCCCAGGACATGAACTATTAAAAAAAGGTTTAGGTTATGAAGCAATTGTTTTAACTGCTTATGGAAGTCTCGCTGCAGTTTTCATTTTACTTTTAATTGCTTTTCCTTCAATATTTTTAATCTCCAAAATAAAAGATTATCTTCCAATGATAATTCCAGGTTTACTAATTCTTGCCTCATTTTTTCTAATTTCAACAGAACAAAGAAAAATCCCTGCATTCATTGCATTCACTCTTTCAGGAATTCTCGGATTAATAGTTTTAAATTTAGAAATACTAAAAGAACCACTTCTCCCGTTGCTGACAGGTTTATTTGGTTCATCAATGTTAATTATTTCTATCAAAAACAAAACACAAATCCCAAACCAAACAATTACTAAAATCAAAACAAAACTTTTCAAGCCCTTACTCGGTGCATTGGTCGCAGCACCCATTTGTTCTTTTCTTCCAGGAATGGGCGCAGGCCAAGCAGCAATAATTGGAAACTGGATTTCAAAACAAAACAGAAAAGGATTCTTAGTTCTCCTCGGTGCAACAAATACCTTAGTCATGGGCTTCTCATTTATTTCACTTTATATAATCGCAAAAACACGAACAGGTGCCGCAGTTGCAATTCAAGAAATCATAGGCCTACTGAATTACAAAACATTAATATTAATTTTATCAATTACATTAATCTCAGGCATCCTCGCATTTTTCCTAACAATTTTCCTCGCAAAATTCTTTTCAACAAAATTAGAAAAAGTAAATTATACAATTCTCTCGTCAATAACTTTAATTGTTCTAATCTTAATTGTTTTCCTCATGTCTGGATTTTCGGGACTCGGGGTTTTCATAGCTGCAACATTAATAGGACTCTATTGTATTTCATTAAAAGTCCGTCGAACACAAATGATGGGTTGTTTATTATTGCCGACAATTATTTTTTATTTGTTTTAAGAAAATTAAGCAAATAAATTATAATATCTTACCATATCCATGAGATTATTATAATCCATAGGAGACATAACGTCATAACCTTTCTTTCCTTTATATCGATCTAAGAAGGAAACCTCACCCATTAATTCTTGGAGTGTTTTATCATATTTTAGACTTAATTTTATTGGAGGTTTAGGATGTTCCCTTACTAAATATTTCTGTAATTCTACTATCACCCAATGACCATGATCTTTTGTTTCTGCCACTTTAATTTCATTTACAATGATTTCGGTTTTAACACTTTTGGTTTCATAATTACTTTTAGCTCCAGGAATTAATTTGACACTGAATTCTAAATCTATTTTTGTGGTCATTTTATTTTTTCTTAATTTTACTATACCAAAATAGTACTAAAAGTCTATAATTAATTTTACCCGATAATTATCGGTATTGAAGGAAATGTTCTAATATTTTATTTTCGGCTTTTCGCAAATTTTCTTGGAATGTAGAATATGATCTTTTAATGGAAGAAGCCAATTCCGGAATTGTTAAACTTCGAGGGTAATTATAATAACCAGATTTGTAAGCTATTTTAAGCGCTTCAAGTTGTTTCTCTGTTAAGTCTGGTGCTAATTTCAAACTAGTTATTGATTTTATCTTTTCTTTCTTTACAGAAAAAAGTTCTCCAGAATATTTTTTTGTGACCACATCAATTATTTTATTAAGGGGATTTCTCTCTAAACAAGCGACTTCCCAATATTCCCATCCATCACTTGAAATGTGGACGGGTTTTGTAATTATATATTCTGGATTATAAAAAATTCTTATCTCGGCTCTTGATTCTCTTAATGTTGGATGTTGTGCATGAACTAAAATATAATTTTTATAAATTTCAATCGTTTTAATCCTCTTATCTTTTTTCAGTTCATTAAGAAATTCTCTTTTATTTTGCTCATTACTGGAAATTGTCCCCCCAATAACTAAATTTATTTTTTTATTTTTAATAAAATTAGTATAAGGAAATACAAAAAACTCTATTCTGTATTTTTTGCATAAAGGAGAATAAATATCTTCATCATCTTTTAATTTAAATCTTGCAACCCACATACCGATAATTATCGGTTAATATATTTAATACTTTCTATTCTAAAAAAGTTTCCCAATACTTTTTGCTTTTTCAATTCCTCCCTAAAAAATCTCCCAACAATTATTCTCTACCTATTCTAAACCCCACAACCACAACCCCAACATTCTAAACAAAGTTCTTCCCTCGACAAACCAATTGCTTTTTCAAGAATCTCCACATCAGCATATTCTAAAGTAGTTAAACCTAATTTTTCTTTTAACTCTTCAATAGACATTCTTCTTGCAACACAATCTTCAGGTTTTTTTATTGTTTTCCCATATCTACAAACATTCATTAACGGAGGACAAGCAATTCGCGCATGAATTTCTTTTGCACCCAATTCTTTTAATCTCTTAACCCGATTCAACATTTGAGTTCCTCTAACAATACTATCATCAACAAGAATTATTTTTTTCCCATTTATAATTGAACGAAGAGGGACTAATTTTGTTTTTGCAATTCTATCTCTTTCTATTTGACTACTTGGGGTAAAACTTCTTTCAGAATAATCATATCTTGAAAAAACTTCTTTATAAGGAATCCCACTTTCTTCAGAATAACCAATAGAATGCCATCTTCCAGAATTTGGGACCGGGGAAACTAAATCTGCTTCAACAGGATATTTTTTAGCTAATAACTTTCCAATTTTTGTTCTAACTTCAGCAACAGACCTGCCCTCTATAATTGACGTCGGATAAGCAGTATAAACCCATTCAAAAGTTCCATATTTAATTGGTAAAAGATTAATTTTATCAATTGTTTTAATTCCCCCCGAATCTATTAAAATAACTTCCCCTGGTTCAACATCCCTAACAATTTCAAAACCAGTATTTTCAAATGAAATGCTTTCCGAGGAAACCGCAAAACTATTTTCTTTTTTCCCGAGAATAAGTGGCTTTCTTCCCCAACCCCTCGCAACATAAATTCCCTCTTTAGTCAGAGCTATAATTGAAAAATCTCCCTGAATTAATCTAACAAGTTTTCTAATTCCAAAAGCAAAGTCAATTTCACTAGAGATAATTTTCGAAACTAAAACAATATCTGAAACTTCTTCAGGACTTCTATACCCAGAAAAACTCGCACCTTCTCTTAAAAGATTTTCTTTTAATTCTTCATGATTAATTACATTCCCGTCAAAAGTTAAAATATACCCTCCAGATTTAGAAAGTTCTGAAATTGGTTGCCTATAACCCGAAATACACCCAATACCAAAGAAACCATTTAATTTAGATAACCTCTCTTCGGGAAATTGCTCTTTTACAAGCCCCTTATGCGCATACGATTGCGGTGCCCTTTTCCCATCATAAAGCCCCAACCCACAATAATCTTGCGCCCTATGTTGCAAATAATAAACCCCTAAAAACAAATCCTCGACACAATTTTCTTTTGAAACAACACCAAAAATTCCACTCATAAAATTAAAACAAAAAATAGTCTTTTAAATTCTGTTGTTGTGAAATATATAGCTTTTAAAAAAACCTTAAAAAAATTCGTTAAGAGGTTTTTGCTTCTCCAACTCCCTCCCAAAAATACTATCAATATATCTTTTAATCAACTCTAAATTTTGTTTAAGATAAGGAGACAAATCATATTTGCCCGCTAAGTCCAAAGCAGGTTCCAGATATTTTTTTATCCCACCCTCATGAACTGTAAAAATAAGTTTCCCTCGACAAACAGGACAAACACCATTCAATGGGGGCCGTCTAACAATTTCATTACATCCTACGCACCGAAAACTTTGCGTTGAAAAATTTCTAAGATTACCCCTCATATCCCGAATAAAATGCCTATCTAAAATCAGCCTCGCTGTATCAGAAGTATCGACCGCCCGAATTTTTTCAACAAGTTCCATTTGATGGCGAACTTTATCCTGCATCGTCGGCAAAGTCTTATAAGAAGAACAAGCAACACCCTCATTGAAATCAAAGGTCCCATGAGTAAACCCCATTCCCAAAAAAGGGTCTTTGCCCTCTTTCAAAATTTCACTGCACAATTTAATTTCTTTAATCTCAGAAGAATGCAATCTTTTTTCCGCCTTCTTATATAATTCAAGGGGATAATTTCCATTGACAAATTCATAATCTAAAATCTGGTCATCAACTTCTCCTGCATCAATATGTGAATTCAAAACCAAAGGAGCATCTTGAGTTCCCCCCCGGTGGGAAGGTAAAAACTTTCTAGAAAAATTCAACAGAACATCCCCAAGCAACATCACCGCCATTTCATCACCATCACAATCTCGACGAATCGCAGCATGCATATATGGGCTTGCCATTAAACCCAAAACATTTGCAAATCCAATAAATCTACAAATAACTCCCGCACAATTATGCGGTGCCATACAAACCCCCAATTTACCCACCAAATCTTCTTTTGTTTTAAGATTATAAAATTTCTTTAAACCATAAAATTTCTCCAATTCCTCATCGATAAAATTTGCAACATTAATAAAAACTTCATCGGCCTTTTCATCAGGAGACTCAGGAGAAATAGGTAATAAAATATCATGTGGCATTAATTCTAAAACTTGATTTTCATCAACAAGTTCTTTTCCATACATATCTTCGGTATATCCTAATTCTTTTAATCTTTTAATGCCCACACCAATTTCTTTTGGTTTAAATGCAGTCAAAGGCAATTCCGTTCCATCAACCCGGATAGTTCCGTCCTTATTCACTTGCAAACCATATTTTGCTCTAAGGATTCCTTTACAAAGATGCTCCATAGTATGTTCCCCAGAACTTGTTCCACGAACCCCCTTAATCAACAGAGGAATTTCATCTCTTTTCATTCCCAACTTTTCAACAGCATTATTAAAATAATGATTTACATCAAGACTCTGGAAGTAATACGGTGTGCCTTCTTTCTCACTAGCAGGATGTTCTTTATTAAAAGATTTTTCCTTTAAATTGTAAAAATAAAATTTCTTTATTGTCTTCGCCCCACAAATTTCACAGCAACGATAAATTGTTTCTTTATCACATTTTTCACAATAAAAAAACGGAAAATGACTTTTAACTTTTCCAATCGCCAAAGCAGTTTGCATGCTTCTTAATCTTCCCCCCTCATTACCTACAGGAAATAAAACATTTGGACTTCCAGTTAATTTTCTTAACTTTGCTTTTTCAGGACGACCCATTCGAGAACCAATAAAATCTCCTGCCTTATCTTTAATTTCAAACTCACAAACACGATTAATTATTTCCAAAACATTTTCACCAGAAAATTTTTCTACATCAATTAAATCTTTTAATAAAACCTTTTCTCCTTCCACCAAATTATAATCCAAACCTAAACCCAACAAAAGTGCTTGACTATTTTCCCTACTCAAAACAACATTTTCAACAGTTACTTCATGCTCAACACCTAATAATTCTAAAGCTCTTTTTCCTAATTCAAATTTCTCCTGCTCTTTTTTTCCATAAGGAAAAATAATTTTTTCATCAACCCAAGAACATTTTAACCAATTAATTAATCCTAAAAATTCTTCTTTAGAAATTTGACTCCAATAAAAAATATATCTTGGATAAAAAGGAATTTTAACTTCTCTACTTAATTCAATAGCTTCAATAAAACTAACATCTAAATAATTATCTACCCCCCCCTTATTTTTTTCTAATTCTAAATTCCACCACTCCTCAACATAACCTGGTTTCACCAACATTGCATTACGATTAACAACATCACTAAATGGGAAAAGAATATCTCCCAAATAAATAATTTCTTCAACATCTTTATACAATTTTCTTGCTTCTTCTTTTGAATTTAATTTTCTCACACTTCCACTAAATAATTTTACAATAGGCCCATCAACAGAATCACAAGAAGTTACAACACAACCCTTCGTGGGTTTTTCAATTTTTAATTGAGTTCCTATTGCAATAAAATCATCTGTGATTGCCATCGTGGCTGGATGCATCGCAACAGCACTAAACCCAGAATTTCTCGCACGACCATATCTAAATCTAAAACCCCCCGAACGACTTGGATGCCCATAAACCGGTCTTCCAGCGACAAGATCCTTAATATAAACAGGAACATTATCTCCGATTTTTTTCCCTTTACTACTTGTTAATTCTTCATGCAATTTAGTATATTCTTTCCCAAAATCAAAACCCGTCATTTTAATCCCCTCTTTTTTAGATTTCTCATATAGTCTATATGCTTTAGGTAATTTTTGAGCCAAACCTTCTGAAAAAATCAAACACATCCCTCCACGAATTCTATTTGTCTCAACACGTTCTAAATTTTTATAATTAGAAACCTCAATCTTTTCAGTTGGTTCTCCTGCAATTTGGATAGGAAGATGGCCTGCTAAAAACCGCATCTCTTCTTCCAAGGGAAAATATTGTAAATTAGTAATTCTTTCATGATAATCTCTATTTTCTGTAACATATCTTTCAATTTCATCATGCGTCGGGTCATATTTTGCAAAACCAAAAATTTCTCTCAAATAATCAATCAACATTAAAGCAATACAACTTGCAGTTGTCCCTGCACTTCGAATAGGCCCTGAAAAATAGACTTTAAAATATTCCTTACCCTCTCTTGTCTTTTCGAGTTTTAATTCAGTGTAGCCCTCAATGGGGCTCGCTACAACCCCCAGAGTAGTGTAAGCAAACCCCACACGAATCCCTGCATCAATTGCTTCTCTCAAACTCGCGAACTTACAAAATTTTTGCCTTGCAATCTCTTCAGCAATTTTAAAAACAACAGTTGAATCAAGTTTACCATACTCCTCTTCTAATTTAAGAATTCGCTTATCAATCCCACATTCATCAAGTTGAGGATAAACTGTTGCAATTAACTTCACAACTTTCTGAGCCATGCTCGTCGCCAAAGGAACTTCGATTTTATCAACAGGATCCAAACCAGTCGCCTTCGCTTCTGCAGCCATTACATAAACTTTATCAACTTCTTTCTTAAAATTCTTAAAATATTTTTGTGTTTTTTCCGAAAGCATCCTAAAATTCTCCTTGAGGAAAACATGAAAGATTTTCAATTTTACTTTTTTTAGTTAGCATTTTAATTGTCTCCATTATTTCATTCCAATCGTTAACACGAATTATATTTTCATGCTCAGGACAATTTTTATTCCAAGGTTTATCAAATAATAAACATTTCACATTACTTTCAGCACAATCTAAAACATATTTTTCTTGATCTTCAATTAAAAAATTAATTCCCATATCATTACATATTTCTCTTTTACTTTTTCCCCTTCCAAATCTATCCCCAGAATAAAATACCTTAAATTTTAAATAAGGAAATTTAGATTTCAAAAAATTTTCTGTTTTATCCTTAGTATTTATAGGTCTTGAAGTAATGAAAAAAATCTCATTATTTTCTGATAGTTTATTTATACTTTTTATTGCTCCTTCAACAAGTTCTATAGTATTAAAAGAAGAATGAAAAAAATCTCCCGCTAACCTAAATGACTCTTCTTTATCAATATCTAAAGTTTCCCAAAAATCATATGAAAACATATCTTCAAAGTTAAAATTTTTATTATATTTTTTATTAAAAAATTTTAAAAATCCTAAAACAAACTCTGTTACAATTTCATCAATATCTATCCCAATCTTTAATTTTTTCTTCTTTTCTTCCATTTTAAATCATTCAAAATCTAAAATTTTTACCTCCCTTGTCTTTAAATTAAACATCGGAACTTTACAAAAATCTGGCTGACTCCCAACTTTTTCCATATAAGGTGTCATTTCTTCCCATGTTGAAATAGAAATAACCAAAATATTATTATAATAGGAAACACCACTTTTATGTGTGTGGCCCGAAACAAAAATATCAGGAATGTCTCTAATAAGCAAACCATCTTTTTCCAAAGGAAAATATTGTGTTGATCCTTGTGTTGGCGCTAAATGTCTATTTTTTAACAAGTATTTCATAATAACTTCAGGAGTATTCGCTGCCTTCATTTTCATTAAAAAAGGAATTGTGTTCACATAATAAAAAAATGAAAATCCATGATAAGCCAAAACATTAATTCCAGAAAACCCCCCCTTAGCACCAATATTAACTGTTGCAGGATTTTCAGTCATAATAACATTATCTAAATCATAAATTGGCCAAGCATATTTTTCATCAATCATTGGCTGGGGTTCCATAAGCCGCACCCCATCGTGGTTCCCGGGAGAAATAATTATTTTAATATCTTTCCGAATCATCCCTAAAATTTCAGCCAAGGAACTAAACTGTTCCTCTAAATTTTTAATTTCTAAATCAACCTCTTGATTCGGATAATTTCCAACCCCCGTTACAATATCTCCAACAAGAAAAAGATATCTAACTTTTTTAGCTTCTTCGTCTTCTGAATTTAAATATTCAATAAATTTCAAAAAATTCTTTCTCATAAATCTTTTACTTCCAAAATGTAAATCTCCAATAAACAAAACACTTTCATCAACAAAGGATTTTTTTCTTTCGGGCAATGCCGACTCAGGAAAAATAATTTCATTTACAAAAATAATATCTTTATTTCCAGAACCCTTAAAACCAATTACAGAATCCAAAGAAATCTCTTCAGCAATTTCAACGAGGTCTGGCTTATTATTATTCACTAAAACCTTGGTTTTTCCAGTAATATCTTCAATTTCAAAAATTATATTCTTATTTTTTGTAACATTTTTACTAGTCACAATACCAATAACAGAAACCCCATAACTATTCTCAGAAAGTTTATTTATTGAAACCAAATTATCTAATTCTGCTCTCTCTTGCAAAATATCTTTCATATCATTAAATCTATTTTTAAAGAAAGTTATAAAATCCTTAACCTCAATTTTCTTGCCTTTCACTACATGTTGTGTCAAAACCTTCACATCACTAAATTCTTCTAAAGGTTTTTGTTTTATACTCTCCCTAGAAACTTCTCTGGAAATTTCAATATTCAGGCCCAATTTAATTTTTAATGTTTCAAGAATTCTTTGGCTTTCCTCAGGTAAAGTTTCAAAAGCTCTTCCCAGTTGGGCCCTATTTTCATCAACCAAATTTCTTGTGATAAAATTTTGCCCGGTGTTTATCTTTATTTTTTCAATTACTAATTTAACAGATTCAACATCACTTACTTCACTAAATAATTTTAATACATCCCTATCTATCAAAAGACCATTTTGCATACAAAATTTTAAAATTTCTTTTGAATTCATTTTATTAATCGTAATTCAAAGAGTCTTCAATAATCTTCTTTGACTTGCTTAAAATATCTTTCCCAATTGCTAATTTAATTTCTCTCATCCTGCCCCCACGACCCTTTGAAATAACTCTCACATTAATAATGCCCAACATATCAAATTCTTGAACTATATCCCCAACTCTTCTTTGTGTTAGAATTTCGCAATTACTCTTCTTACATAATTCTTGATAATAATTATAAATCTCTCCTGTAAAAATTGCTTCATCTTTTTTTACCTCATCTAGTTTAATTATTGAATATAACACAAGCTGAAACTGTTTTGGTTCTGTTTTAATAATATCCAAAATTTTGTCTCTTTCTATTTTATTATTTGCTTCATCAATATATTTTAATGTAATTTTATTAGAACCATCTCTTTCAGCTAATTCGCCAGAAATCCTCAACAAATCTAATGCTCTTCTTGCATCCCCATGTTCGCGGGCAGCAAAAGCAGAACATTTAGCAATAACTCCATCTTGCAAAACCCCTTGCTTAAATGCTCGTTCAGATCTTTTATTTAAAATTTCTTGTAATTGTAATGCATTGTATGGAGGGAAAACAATCTCTTCTTCACTTAAACTACTTCTCACCCGAGGATCAATTTCTTCTAAAAAAGTTAAATTATTACTAATTCCCACAACACAAATTTGTGTTTTACTTAACTCCGAATTTAATCTTGTTAGATTATATAAAAAATTATCAGATATTTTCTTAACTGTTTGATCAATTTCATCTAAAATTAAAACAACCACTTGTTTCTTAGAATCAATCATTTCAATAAATTTACTATAGACTGCTTCTGTGGGTAGGCCAGTCATAGGAATACTCCCCCCCATTTTTTTAATAAGCTCAGCCAAAATCCTATACTCTGTGTCAGAAACTTTTTTTAATTTACAATTAAGATATTCTATTCTTAATTTAAAATTGGAATCTTTTTTTTCGCGTTTCAAAAGCTCATCTTTAATAAATTGAATTGAAAGTGTTTTTCCAGTGCCTGTTTTGCCGTAAAGAAACAAATTACTTGTCTTTTCTCCCCTTAAAACCGGCGCTAAAACAGAAGCAATTTGCTTGATTTGCTCTTCCCTATGGAGAATCTCATTTGGTTGATAATTTGTTTGCAAAATAAATTTATCTTCAAAAATCCTATTTTTATCAAATGATTTAAATATATTATCTAATTCTTTTTTCATCGTTTCTCCTTTAATAAAGAATATAAAGAAATTCCTTATTTAAACAATTATATATTTTGAAATATATAATACTGTCCCAGTATGATTTCGTATGGAAAACTTACTAATTTACATTTAGTCAACGGAAAAAATTAGTTTTATTATATAAAGCGTTATAGTCCCTATAAAATAGTTAACCCAATATTTCTTGTGGAAAATTCTTAAATCTAATAAATAATCAATAACCCCCTCACTCACTTCGTTCGCTTCACAGCAAGCTGCAAGGTAAGCCCCAAAAGAGAATTTAATAAATAAATTAATAAATAAATTAATAGATTAATTACTTTATTACTAAGTAAAAAACCCAAACAAAATACTAAAAGACAACAAAATAATATAAATAATAAATAAAAGAATTATAATAAAAGAATTAAAATTAAATAAAAATTCTTAATCTATATACTATAATATATATAATAATATAAATAAATAATAAATAATAAATAATAAAATTTTCTTTTATATATATTTCTATACGAAATCAAGGGGACACAGGGTTAATAATTAAAATATTAGAATAATACTAAAAAAATATTAATAATTAAAAAATAAAACTATTAATTAAAAATCTTATCTATTAAATTTAATTTTTTAAAATTAAACTAAATCTTCTTCTGAAATAATTACAAAATCACTTATAGAAATAATTGCACTATAAGGGATTAACAATTCATTTGTAGAAATTCTTTCTAAATTAAGACTTTTAGTATAGGGTGTTGAATCTTTTAAGATAATATTAATTAATTCCCCAGAAGTTGTTTCAAAAGTTATATCTTTAACAAACCCTAATCTTTTACCTTCTTTAGTAACAATCATTTTACCTAAAAGGCTGTTAAAGGAATTTTTATCATTCTGCATGATAAAATTAGCGGAGAATAATTTATAAACTTTTCTGTAAAATTATATAGAGTTAAGAAGATATACTTAAGACCTAAATTAGTATAAACCTATCCAATAATTAATATAAATCTTTAAAAACTATTTTTTTATCTTATTAAAATGAAAGTTTTAGGTTTTAATTATGATAAAATAAGTATAGAAAAATTATCAACATCTTTTGAAAATTTAAAAATAAATACAGGAATTGATATTTCAGAGATAAATTCAATAAAATCAGGGTTTCTCAAGGCAAAAGGAGAAATTATTAGTATAAAATTCAAATATTTAATAGAGTATTCCCCAGAGATAGCCAAAATAGAATTTAAAGGAAATCTTCTTTTGGAAGTGGATTTTAAAATATCTAGAGAAATTTTAAAACAATGGAAAAATAAAGAAATTCCTGAAGATTTCAAAATGACTTTATTTAATGTGATTCTTAGAAAATCAAATATTAAGGCACTTCAATTAGAGGATGAAATGAACTTACCTTATCATGTTCCTTTTCCCACCCTAAAAAAAGAAAATAAAAAAGAAGAATAACCCCTTTACATAGATTTTTAAAACCGAATAACTTTCTCCATAAAAAGGCAAATTTAATAATTTTAAAATGAAAATATCCCAAATAAAAAAAGAAAAAATCTCTGAACAAATTTTAGCAACACTCTTCTCATATTCACCAAGATCTTTGTTTACAGCGAATATAGCAAGAGAAATAGCCCGCGATGAAGAATTTATTAAATCCCTCCTAAATAAGTTGAAATTAAGGGGGCTGGTTGTAGAAATTAAAAAAAATTCACAAGGAACATCATATATTCGGAGATCCAGGTGGGGGTTATCAGACACAGCCTATCAAGCATATAAAAACAAACAATAATATATTATATTCAATCATCTGAAAATTTTTATAGTCTATTAATTCTTTATTATAATGGATTCAATTAAAATGGCTTTTAAAAAGGTCGGGGAAGACATAGGTCTTATAGATAAAGAACTACAGGAATTAAAAAGGGAATTGAATAATATTAAACAGATTATACAAGAATTAAAACAAACAAGACCCCCAACACATAAGTTAGAAAACAAGGCAAGTTCAACACATATGCCTGCAAACAATTATAGTATTGGGCCTTTAAAATACCAAAATATACTGTATTCCATAGGAAATGAAGGGGTTCCAACAGACAGACAGACACACCGACAGACACACCAACAGACACAGAATCTAATAAAAAAAGAAGAAAATTCAATAAATAATGCTATCGAGATATTAGATTCTTTAGATAGTTTGAAGAGGGAAATTAGACTCAAATTCAAGAAGCTTACCGCACAGGAAGTACTTGTTTTCTCGACATTATATCAATTAGATGAAGAATTAGGTTCTACAGATTATAAAACACTCTCTAAGAAGCTAAATTTGACTGAAAGCTCTATTAGAGATTATATTGGAAGATTAATAAAAAAAGGTATTCCCGTCGAGAAAAACAAGATAAATAATAAGAATATACGCTTGTCTATATCTTCTAATCTGAAAAAAATAGCCACATTACATACTATTTTACAATTAAGAGATCTTTAAATTAGTTATTCTCTTAACCGAATAAGAGATAATCCAAGATTAGGCGATTACTTCTTTCTCTACTACAAAAGCGATCCTCCCCTTTAAAGCGAGAAAACTTTATTTTTGAATGTTTTCTTACTCATATTGAAACTTATTTTTTTATTTGATATTAATTCTTAGTCGTATCCCTCACTTTCTGAGTTTTAAACACCAAATTTTCACCCACTTTTAACTTTTTATCACTTTTTTATATCTGTTTTTCGAGTATTAACTCTCACTTTTGACTTCTTGAGCATTTTTTCTTTGATATCTTCCCCTATATAGATCCTTTTTTTACCATTTTTCTCAATTTGTTCTTCTATTATCTCACTTTTCTGTTTTATTGAGTTTATCTGCCCCCTTATTGTAGATTTTTCCTTTCCAAGCATAGCCGCTAAATCATCATAACTAAGTTTCATATCTGTATTAAGTAAGACCCAAAGTATGGCTCTCTCTATTACTGAAAAGCGTTCTAATTTTGGTGTTTGAACACCTGTTTGAACACCTGTTTGAACAACATGAACAGCTGTCTGTTTATTAGACAACCCCCTTGGTTGTTTGAACAGCGGTTTAGATTTAAAATCATGCATAATCGAAAGAAGATTTTTCATCTCTTCCAACTCTTCTTGAATCGTCGATAAAACCTCTTTTACTTCGACAAGTTCTTTTTTATGGGAATTTTTTTCGGAATCAAGGTGTTTAATCCAGTCACTTACAGAAACAATATCTTTTTTTACAGATTCAAAACCTTTTCGAGTTTCTTCTTTTACTCTTTCAACCTCTTTTTTTCCGCCAAACCACCAAAACATAATATATTCTAGAAAATATACTTTAAAAAACTTTCTCTCTCGTCGAGAAAATTGACCCTCCTTCATAGACAAACAAGATAAAACGATCCCAAAAAAAACAAAAAACAGATGTTTGTATAGAAATTTTAAAGCAAACAGTTGTCCAAAGTAAGTTTAAACAACAACAAACAACTAAAAACAACCAAAAATAAATTCAAACAGCTGTCCAAAATAAATCTTTTTTGAAAATAATCTCCGTCGGCAAATCACCTACAGACAGTCGGTTGAACAACACAAACAGATAAAGGTAAAAAATATAAAATAACTAAGTTAACCTAAGTGAACACCCCCCCAACAAAAAAATTAGGAAAAATACCGCGCCAAAAATGTTAAAAACTTTATTTTAAGTAGTCTTTTATGGATTTAGACGTAATAATTGTTTTAAGTTATAAATCAAAAAAAAGGGTTCTTTCTAAAATTGCCAAACAAAGAATTGATAAGGCCTTAGAAATTTATAAAAAAAATAAAGTAAAAATTATTTTTTCTGGGGGCTATTCACTTAAATCTAAAAAAAATATTGGTCTTTCTGAAGCCCAATTAATGGGGGATTATGCTATAAAAAACCAAATATCTCAAGAGGATATAATTTTAGAAGAAGAATCTAGAGACACACAGGGAAATGCCTATTTTACAAAACAACTTGTAAAAAAGAATAATTGGAAAAATGTTTTGGTAGTCACTTCTGATTTTCATCTTCTAAAAACCAAATTCTTTTTTGATTTTATTTATGGGCCAGAATATAATATTCAATATTTGGAAGTAAATTCAAATCTTCCCAAAGAGAAAACAAGGGATATATCTAAATCTGAAAAAAAGTCACAGGAAATAATGGAAAAAATCTATACAGAAAACAAAATTCAGAAAGGAGAGGACAAAAAAATTAAAGTTCTTCTAGAAAAATTTTATTCTAAATTTAATTAAAGGTTTATTTAAAAAATATTAAAATAACTAACATAACCTAAGTGAACACTCGCCGCAAAATAAAAGAATTAAACAAAAATTCTGCACAAAACAGCCATTTTTCTGTATAAAACACAAAATTTATATACTTAGGGCACCCTAAATATACGTGAACCAGGAAAATTATACCCTAAGTTTATGAATAAAAGAGGAAAAACCATGGAAAATAAACCTTTAGTCGCAATCTATGTGAGGGTTTCAACCCAAGAGCAAGCTCAACAAGGATATTCTCTCGCAGCACAAGAAGAAGCATTAATAAATTATTCAAAGGCCTTAGGTTACGAAATTTTTAAAGTTTATAAGGATGAAGGAAAGTCTGCAAAAGATATAAAACACCGCCCAGAGATGCTTAAAATGCTCTTAGATGCCGAAAATAAGAAGTTCTCAGCAATTTTTATTTACAAATTAGATCGTTTCTCTCGTTCATTAAAGGACTTAATTCTCACTATAGATAAGCTCAAAGAATGGGGCATCGACTTTGTTTCACTACAAGACAAAATAGAAACAACAAGTGCTTCAGGAAAATTAATGTTTCACATTATCTCTGCTTTTGCTGAATTTGAAAGAAACATTATCGGAGATAGAACTAAATTTGGCATGCAAAGAAAAGCAAAAGAAGGGGGATTTATCACAAAAGCCCCACGTGGTTACAGGTTAATAGATAAAAAACTTATTATTAATCTCGATGAAGTCGAAAATATAAAGAACATATTCAGAGAATTCTCAACTGTAGAAATAAGTTTAACTCAATTAGCCAAAAAATATAATATGACTCCTGCAGGAATGAAAAAACTTCTTAAAAATAAAACATATATTGGAAAAATTAATTTCGGGGGCCAAGAAACAGAAGGCCAACATACAGCAATACTAGACAAACAACTATTTAAACAGGTTCAAGATAAGATTAAACAATTAGGGTGGAGCTAAAATGAAAATAAAAAATCCAAAAGTAGTAATTCAATCAATAATTGCACTTATTTGTCTATTTCTAACTTTCATTGTTGATTGGCTATTCATCATTCCAGCAGTAATACTAATTTATTTAAATCAAAGAGAATTAATGAAAAAATGAAAAAAGAGGAAGTAAAAGCAATAATCTTTGATGTCGGGGGGGTTTTAGAATTAAGTCCCCAAAGAAAAACAAGAATGCAAGTGCACGCGAGTGGAGTCCACGAAGAAATAGCCAAAAAACTAAGAATAGATCTTGATCAATACTTTGATTCTATTGATGCTGCCTATGTAAAATCGATTGAAGGCTTACTTTCAAGGAAGAAAGTTATAGAAATTCTTTCAAAAAACTTACAAACAACTCCGAGGAGAATTGAAGCCCTCTATCATAAATCTTACAAAAAAAGATTCAAATACAATAAACAGTTGTTCAAACAGGCATTTAAGTTAAAGAAAAAAGGGTATAAAATTGCAATTCTTTCAGATCAATGGTATCTTTCTGAGGATGTTTTAATTCCCAAAAAAATAAGAAAAAAGTTTGATGTGGTTGTTGTTTCTTGTGATTCAAAAGTAAAAATGAGAAAGCCAAATTCAAAAATTTACAGATTAGTACTTCAAAGATTAAAACTTAAACCCCCCCAAATAGTTTTTATAGATAATCAAAAGTGGAATCTTGGGCCTGCAAAAAAATTAGGTATGAAAACAATTTTATTTAGGAATAACAAACAAACTTTTACGCAATTAAAGAAACTCGGTGTAGAGTAAACTTGTAGGAAAATTGTAGGAAACTAAACTATTATGTAGGAAAAAGCTCTTTTCCCGAGGGCAAAAAGAAAATGGGATGTAAGTAAAATAAAATGAAAATATATCATGGTTCGTCAAGAAAGTTGAAGGTATTAAGACCGAGGCAAGCAACAGGAATTAAGAAAGCAAAAGATAGACAAATCGCAGTTTATGCGACACATAAAAAAGAGAGAGCAATTGTGATAACTTTAATTCATCTTAAGGGAATTCGGGGAGGGTGCGAATTAAGGAAAATAAACAAAGAAGTTGGGGGAATTATTTATGGAGGATGGCCCACACAAAAAGATTTCTATTTGTACGAACTTCCAAAAAAGACCTTTTCAAAAATAGATTCTTGGCAATGGATTTCAAAAGAGGAAGTGAGGCCCCTAAAAGTAGAAAGATTAGAGGTTAAAGATTACTTATATCTACTAAAAAAAGGATCTAAAATTAGAGAAAAAGAGATTTCAAGAAAAAGTCAAAAAGTTTAAGGAAAAAATAAAATGACAAAAAAATGCATAAAGTGTGGGTTTGAGCATGATGAAAATCCAGAGAAATTTGGGGTTCTTATCTGTAATGTGTGTATCAGATTTGCACCAAATGACCCTGAAAAATTCAAGGAATACATAAAAGAAAAAATTGAAAGTGAGAATTTAAAGAGTTTTCGGAAATTCTCTGAAATTGGCAGACCCCAGAAAAATGCAATGATTGCGAAAGCGCAAAAGGGAGAGTTAATGGCAAGGCCTGCTTTTGGGTATAAAATAGAATCCGGCAAGTTAATTCCCGCACAAAACTGGAGAGAAGTAGAAGAAATCTTTGAAGAATTTTTAAATTCTACAATTAGTCTAAGGAAATTATCAGAAAACCATAGTTTTTCGGTTAACGGAATAAAGAAAATTCTAACCAACTTTACATATATCGGAAAAATTAAATTCAATGGTCAAATCCACCAAGGCAATCACAAGCCTATTGTTTCAACAACATTATTTAATCATGTTCAGAATAAGTTAGATAGATTAAATCATAAAAGGAATTACTAGAAAAATATTTTATCCAATCGTTTGGATTTGTCAGGAGGTCCTCCTCCGCCAAACCTAAAATTTTGTTTCTTCAAAAAATTTTCAATTTGTTTCATGGTTTCTTTAGGAAAATTTGAGATAGTACAAATAGAACCAGAGACATAAAAAGGAGATGTTTTGCTGTAGGTTGTGGCACCCAACCAAGTACGATAAGAGTCTATTTCTGGTCCAGAAAGATGAGCATAGGCATAAAGAAAGGTCTTCCCATCTTTTTGAATATAGATGTCTCCAATCCCATTTTTTATTTTTTTACGATACAATGCTTCACAACTAACCATATAAATCTCACCTTCAGAGAAACCAACTTTAGTCTCAATACTTTTATCTGTACAAACCATAATTTTCTCAATTCCCTTAAGTGCCTTTTTTATTTTTTTCCTACCCTCCCAGCAGTTTTCCCAATTAGTAAGGGCTCCTGGGACATCTGAATAAAGGCCATATTCTTTAAGTCTTCTTTCAAATCTATCTTTCATAAAATTCCTTCTAACTCAAAACATTTAAATATTCGCTATAATATTGGTATTATAGTATGAAAGAAATAGAAGAATTACTTAATTCAATTGGATTGACAAAACAAGAATCGAGATGTTATCTGAATCTTTACAAACTTAGAGAAGCTCAGACTGGATTGTTATCTAAAAAATCAGGAATTGCTACGGCAAATATATATCCTGTTCTTGAAAGCTTGATTAAAAAAGGACTTGTTAGTTATAGAACTCAAAATAATACCTGGATTTTTATTGCTAATTCTCCAGATGTTATTAATGAGCTAATTAAAAATAAACAGGAAGAACTTGAAAAGAAGAAGAAGCTGATAAAGGAGTCTCTTTCTAAATTGAATATCTTTGAAATTGTTGAAGAACCAAAAT
The DNA here is from genome assembly GCA_964604105.1 of Candidatus Woesearchaeota archaeon. Lineage (GTDB taxonomy): Archaea > Nanobdellota > Nanobdellia > Pacearchaeales > GW2011-AR1 > CAYZVU01. Next base: position 19,519 of record CAZRXO010000014.1, read on the forward strand.
CAAAATACAAATATTATGAGGGTATTTCTGGAATAAAGGCAATGTGGTATGAATTAAAATCTCAACTTAAGTATGTTGATAAGAAAAGTGTAATTAGAGTATGTAGCTCAAGAAAAGAAACTTTTGAAAATCTTTTAGGGTTTTATGAAGAATTTCATAAAGAAAGAGTTAAACAAAAATTAAAATATAATTTGATATTATCTATTAATTCCAAAAAACTTGGGGAAAAAAGAAAAAAGCAAAATTCAAAAGTGAAATATCTTGAATTAGAAAATGATGTCCAATGGGGATAATTGGAGGTTATTTTTTTATGTATTACTCCTCAGATAAAATTCCCAGAGCATTTCTTATAAAAGACTATAAATTTGCAAAAAGTTTTGAATTTATTTTTAGTCAAATGTGGAAAATTGCAAGTTAACGTTTAGAACTCTGTCGCATACTTCTTGCTTTAGAATCTCCTGGTTTGTATGTTTCTTTTCTACGAACATCCGCAACAAGCATGTTTCTGTCATATTCTAAAAATGCTTTTTCTAATTCAGAAGATTTTGAAAATTCAACAATCGCCCTCGCCAAAGCAGTTCGGCCCGCCTCAATCTGTCCTTTTTCTCCGCCACCTCTTACAGTAATATCCACATCAAATTTATTTTTTCCTAAAACTGCCTCGCTGATTCTCAAAACCTCTTCAATTCTTAGTTTGTCAAACATTTGTAAATTAAAATAATCTTTTCCATTAAACATAACTTTTCCAGAACCTTCTGTCAAAACAACACGAGCAACAGCTCTTTTTCTCTTTCCAGATTTAATTATTTTCATTTGTTAAAAACTCCTGTGCTTGCAAACTCTTTTACTTCATGATATTTTCCTGTTTTTTCTTTTCCTGCCCTAATCATTTTCTTTCCTTCAAACTCTTTTGGTAATTTATTATAGCATCTAAGTTTTTTCCAAGCAATTCTTCCACGACCTTCACGATGGTCTGGCAACATTCCCCGAATAACTCGCTTTACCATTCTTTCAGAAACTTTAATATGCTTTGGACCTTTTTGAGAACTTCCAAATCTCGATCTTTTTTCTTGGAATTCTCGCCCAATCATTTTCTTATTTCCACTAATTAAAATTCTTTCACAGTTTACAACATTAATCTCTTCGCCTTTTAATAATTCCTTTGCAGTATAGCTAGCTAATCTTCCTAAGACTGCATTTGTCCCGTCAATTATTTTCACTTTAGCACCTTAATGTCCTTCATTTCAGGATTTGATTTAATTTCATTTAATATACTTGAAGCCTCGCAACCAGAACTTAATAACTTTTCTTTGGCCCTTTTAGAAAAATTTAGTGCAATTACTTTAATCTTTTTACTCATTTCTCCTTGGGATAAAACTTTTCCAATAATTAATACTTTTTTTGAATCTCCAGATTTCTCATTTATTTCTGATAAGTTTAAATTATTTCTATTTTTCCTTGGTCCAGAAAGAACACTTGCAACCCCCAACCATTTTTCTTTTTTCTTAGCAATATTAATTGTCTCGACTAATTCTGGATTAAATTTTCTTTCAGTTTGTTTTGAAATTTTAGTTTTTGATTTTACCATTTTAAATTTGCAAGAAGATTATCTTCCCGCTAACGCCGAGCACTTTCACGAGCCCACTCAATTATTATTTCGAGTGGGGGTGTGAGCTATGAACTCGCAGGCAAAAATTCTAAATTTTTCGCCTATATAAAACTTACTATTACCAAAAATTTATAAAGAATATTTCAATAAACATTATATGAAAAGAGAATTAAATTTACTTTTAGGAATATTTGTTTTGGTTTTCCTATCTTCTTTTGTTTTAGCAGGTTGTAATCTAGGGGTTTCTTTATTAAATCAAGATCCATATCCTGCTGTTCCTGGGGATTATGTAAAATTAGTTTTTCAAGTAGAAGGTGTTGAAAATTCTGAATGTCAAAATGTAGTATTTGAATTAATTCCTCAATATCCAATTTCTTTTGACCCCGGTGTAGAATCAAAAGTAACAATAAAAGGTGGAACTTTCACAAAAGATTTTACTTCTTTTTTAATGGTGCCTTTCAAAGTTAGAGTAGATTCTGATGCATTAAATGGCGATACCCCTTTTGAAGTAAGTTATAGCGACGGATTAATTAGCCCCACCAAAAAATTAAAAGACTTCAACTTATATGTAGAAGATGTTAGAGTAGATTTTGAATTAAACATCAAAGATTATGATTATTCTACAAATACATTAACTTTAGAAATTTTAAATATTGGAGAAAACGATGTCGGGGCTGTAACAATTGAAATTCCCGAGCAAGAAAATATTGAAGTTAAAGGTTCAAATAAAAATATTGTGGGGGCATTAGATTCTAATGATTACACCACAGCAGATTTTGAAGCAATTCTTAAAGAAGAAGGCCAAGTAAATTTGATTGTTTATTACACAGACGAAATCGGAACACGACGAGCAAAAGATGAATCTGTTTATTTTAATCCTGCATCTTTTCAAGATAGAAAAGCAGACCAAAATGGGGTCTCAACATCGACATATATTATAACTATTTTAATTCTTGTAGGAATTGGATACTTTATTTATA
>CAZRXO010000015.1:0-19754 GCA_964604105.1 Candidatus Woesearchaeota archaeon
GGGCTATAATATAAAACTTAAGAAATAATTGTATTTAAAATCTTTCTATTACGAATAATTAATTTTATATATCTCTTTGTAGTTTCTAATTCATGGTATATATAACAAAACAAAATGTTAAGGGCAAAGATTATTATTATCTTCGGAAAAGTGAAAGAGATGGAGAAAAAGTAATGAGTAAACACATTGCATATCTTGGCGCAGATAAAAAAGAAGCAGAGGTAAAAGCTAAGGAGATTATAGAGAATATGGAGAAAGGGAAGGATATTAAAATTGAAAAGCAAGATATTAAATTAGTCCATGAGAAAATTTCAATAGAGGAGCTTGCAAATTTTTGTAAAGCTAAAGGATTTATTTTTCGGAGTTCTGATATTTATGGAGGTTATGCAGGGTTTTGGGATTTTGGTCCTTTAGGCGTTGAATTATTTAATAATTTGAAAAGAAATTGGTGGAATCATTTTGTTCATCAGCAAGAAAATATGGTGGGTCTTGATGCAAGTATAATATCTCACCCTCGAACATGGAAGGCTTCAGGGCATTTGAAAAGTTTTAAGGACATCGCAGTTGTTTGCAAAAAATGTAAAAAGTCAACAAAGTTAGATCCCAATGAAGTTGGAAAAGTTAAATGTGAATGTGGTGGGGAATACGACCCCCAAGGAGAATTTAATTTAATGTTTAAAACAAGTGTTGGCGCATTGGATAAAACAGATGCTTATCTCCGAGGAGAAACAGCGCAATCAATGTTTATGGATTTTAAATTAATTCATGCTACTTCAAGAATGCAATTGCCTTTTGGTATTGCGCAGATTGGAAGATGTTTTAGAAATGAAATTGCTCCGAGAGATTTTCTATTTCGGTCAAGAGAATTTCATATAGGAGAATTTGAATTTTTTATTCATCCTGAAGAAAAAAAATGTGATTGTTTAAATGAAGAACATTTGGGCACCCAATTTATGTTTCTCAGCGAGGAGACTCAATTAGAAAATAAAGACAAATTAGAGCAAGTTAAGATTAAAGATATTCTTAAAAAAAATAAACTTGATGAATGGCATGCTTATTGGTTAGCTGAACAGATTAAGTGGTTTAGGAATTTGGGATTGGATGAAATTAAAATTCGAGAACACACAAAAGATGAGCTTTCACATTATTCTTCTGCGACGTTTGATATTGATTATGAATTTGGTTTTGGTTCAAAAGAAGTTGCAGGAAATGCTAATCGGGAACAATATGATTTAACACAACACCAAAAAGAGAGTAAACAATCTATGGAAATTTATGATGATAAAACTAAACAAAAGGTTTTGCCGAGAGTGATTGAACCAACATTTGGTATGGAGAGGGTTTTTTTGGCTTTGTTAACTAAGGCATATTCTAAAAATGAAAAAGGAGAAATTGTTTTACAATTGCCTGCGAATCTTGCACCAATTAAAGCAGCGATATTTCCAATTGTGAAAAACGATGAGAGATTTGTAAAATTAGCGAGAGAAGTGTTTGATGATTTGAAAAAAGAATGGAATATTGTTTATGATGCTTCAGGAAGTGTTGGTAGAAGATATGCACGTAATGATGAAATTGGAACACCGTTTTGTATAACTGTCGACGGTGATTCACTAAAGAACAAAGATGTTACAATTCGTGATAGAGATACAACAAAACAAATTCGTGTTAAATTTTCTGAATTGAAAAATATTTTGAGAAAATTAATTAATAATGAAATTATCTTCGAAAAAGCTGGAAAATTGGTTTAAACTTTTTATCGACGGCAAATATTGATTATTTTTTGCTTTTTACCTCGCAAAATAATTTTTTTAGAAAAGTATTTAAAGTATTTTATCTTGGTAAAGATAATTAGTAAAGGTTATCTTTACTTGCTGAAAAAAATTCAGCGTTAATTAAAAGAGGTAATTAAAAAAATGGCAAAGAAAAAAGCTGTGAAGAAAAAAGCTGTTAAGAAGAAACCAGCTAAAAAGAAAGTTGCAAAGAAAAAAAGATAATTAATCTTTTTTTATTTTTTATTTTTTATTTAATAAAACCAAAGTGAGTTCAAAATTCTTATTGGATTTTTGATAAGTAGAAACCCGAGAGAAATCAATGAAGGTGAAAAGATTTTTAAGTTTGAAGTGTGTAATTTATTTATGAAAGATTGTGTATTTTGTAAAATTGTTAAGGGGGAAATTAAGAAGAAAATTATTTTTGAGAATGATAATTTTATCTCATTTGCAGATATTAATCCTGTAACCCCTGGGCATTCGTTGGTTATTTCAAAAGAACATTTTGAAACTTTTTTAAATATGCCAGATACTTTAGGGCAGGAGTTATCCGAGGCTGTTAAGAAAACTGCTTTGAAAATTTTGAAGGAGAACAATGCCGAGGGATTTAAATTAGTTAATAATAATAAAGAAATTGCGGGGCAAGTTGTTCCACATTTGCATTTTCATATTATTCCTCGAAAGAAAGATGATATGTTTAATGGAGAGATTTAAAATTTTTAATTTGACTAAATTATTATAATTCTGTTTTTTCTCTTGTTTTTTCTAAATTTATTCAACCTTATAAGTAATGTTTTCTTTTTGTATATATTTTGATTTGTTTTTTGAAATATGGAGATAGATTAATATTCCACAACAGATTCCAAATGTGTCGATGATTATGTCTGGGATTCCGCCGTGTCTTAAAGGGACATAAATCTGATGGATTTCGTCAGAGATTGCATAGAATATCGAGATGATTAAAGTTGTGATTGTATGTTTTGATTTTAATGTTGAGATTAAGAAAAATGCAAGAAGGAAGAATACTGTAAAGTGATATGCTATTGCAATGAATGGAATATTTCCTGTTCCTTTTCCTCCTGTAAGTGAAGAGAAATAAAAAATTTCTATTGCTATTAAAATTGTTAATGCGAGAAAGGAAAATGACCTCTTTGCCATGGATTAATGAAGTCTTGGTATTTTTAATAATTACTGTGATGGAAAAATCTTTTAAATGAGCTATCTCTCATATTTCTATGGCTCTGTAGCTTCCCACAGGGATACCCTTTCAGGGCACAAGAACCTCTCACGAGCTGACCTTTTTTGTTAGGGTTCAAGGTTGTGAGGTTTGCTTTGCATTTCGCCATAAATGGCTCTGTAGCTCAGTTGTTTAGAGCGCTGCTCTCATGAGGCAGAGGTCGTGTGTTAGAATCACATCAGAGCCATACTTTTTTAAATTATAGTATCTTGATTTATTTATGGTAGCAGAAGAAGTGATTAATGTGATTCCTCAGGAATTTATTGCAGAGCTGTCACAGCTTAATTTTTTTATTCAGGCAATTGGGGGGATTTTAATTTTTTATATTATTTTTAATCTTGTAAATGTGTGGCTTAATCGACGGAAAAAAAATCACCTTCGTGGGATAAATTATAATACTGCAGAAATTAAGAAATTATTGAAAGAACAGAATAAACTTTTGGGTTCTAAGAAAAAATAGAATTCTTGCTTCGCAAAAATGGATACTAACTCCAAATCCCTCGAACTCTGGATTTTTCGTTGAAGATTGTATTTATCAAGAAAATAAATTTCACATTCTTGGGATCAGTGGAACATCAGAATTAAAAGTTTTTTTGGATTAATAGATTTTGTCTAGGATAATTTATTCATTTAGCTGAAGTTTTTTTCGTTCTGCTGTTTTTTGTTTTTCTTTTCTTGCTGCCAGACCAGCTATTTGATTTCGAATTTTTTTACTTGGCATTGTGTTGTTACCGAGGATTTTTTTGTTTTCATCAAAACTCTCGTTAAATTGAATTCCTTTTTCATCTAAACCTTTTACTGTTCTGATTACTAGTTTTTGTTTTATTTTTCCCATATTTTATGGAGAAGTAGGGAGTTTAAAAGGATTTTGGTGAGGTGTTTTAGTGCTAGCTTATATTCTATGCAATCTTCTCAACTTCTCCAAGAGTTTTCAGTGCTTCGAGAAGGTCATTTAGTTTTTTGGGCATTTCACCAAGGCTCATAATTAAATAAGGTAAATTGTATTCCTTTGATTTTTTATGTGCTTTAATTATTTCTTGTTCAGTGATTCTTTTTTTATTGTAAGCTACAAGGATTTTTTCTTTATTTTCTATTTTTATTTTGAGAACCAAGTCTATTTTTGTTGCTGAAATTATTTCTAAAATCTCTGCTTGTTTTTCTGCGAGAAATTCTTTTACACGATTGAAGAATTTTTCTTGAGCTTTTTGCGAGGCGGTTGTGGTTTTCTTCTTTAGGGATTTTTTTGTTGGGGATTTCTTTTTTTCTTTTCGCTCGTCTTCTTTTGGTTTGTCGAATATTTTTAATTGCTCGCTGTCGCGAGAGATTGATGGCTCAACATCTGTCGTTCCTCGGGATGTTTCAATAGGAGATTTGATAATTTGGGGAGGACTTTCATTATATTGAGTTTTAGTTGAAGGTTCTTGTTCGGATATTGTTGGCGATAAAAATTTATTTTTGATTGTTGTTAATAGAGATGGTGTGACTTGCTCGACTTCTGTTTTTATTTCCTCTTTTATTTCTGGTTGTTGAGTTGGAATTTTGAATTCATTTTGAGATGTTGTGAAGTATCGCCAGAAAATTTGTTCATTGTGTTTGAATGGAATTGCAAAATCTTTGATTTGTCGAAGAGCGACACGGATTGGGGGGGATTGTTCAAGGTCTTCGAGGAATTTTTTTTCTTTGAGCAAGAGCAGGGCTTCTTTTTCTTTGCCTTTAATGTGTTCAATGTATCTTTCTAATTGGGGTTCTTGGCCTGGGATTAAATATATCGGTGTGCTTCCGACTCGCATGTTTGAAAGTGTGAGTTGTTTTTCTGAAAGAAGTTCTGAGAGAAATGCCGACGTGAAAAGAATACTCATGCCGACGTGTTTTGAAATATGAACTGGAATGCTTGGTCCTCGGGTTCGGAAATATCGCATGATATTTTCTTTTATTTCTGCTGCATTTCTTGGCATGGAATTTTGAGGGGTGAGGGGGTTATAAATATTTTCGTGGTGGGTTGGAGAATTGTTAGAAGGATTGTTGTGAGGGAGTTATGGTTTAATTTTATTTAAATTAATTGTTATTTATTTTCTATTAAAAAATAATTTCAAACAAAACATTAATATATCTCCTTCCTTTAATTTGTAAAAGAGGAAAATGGTATTCACTCAACTTTTAATTAATGGATTGATAGCAGGTGCAATTTATGCTTTAGTTGCAAGTGGTTTTTCTTTAATTTATGCGACCTCCAAATTTATTCATTTTGCCCACGGTGTGACAATTGCTTTTTCTTCATATATTTTATATTTTCTCTTCGCAGTTGTTGGATTAAACTTTGGGTTTTCTGTAATTTTTGCAATTATCTTTGCTTCTGTTTTAGGTTTGTTAATGAATCTTCTTGTGTTTAAACAGCTTCGTAAAAGAAAAACTAGTGGAGTGATTTTACTTATTGCAAGTTTTGCTTTATTAATTTTATTAGAGTCATTAATCTTACTTTTATTTGGGGCAGAGGTTAAAACAGTTGGATACATCAAAGTTGCAGGAGGTTTAGAAGTTTTGGGAGCCATCATAACTCCTCTTCAAATTTTTATTGTGATTAGTTCTTTTGTTCTTTTAGGATTGCTTTTTCTTTTTATGAAAAAGACAAAAATTGGAAAAGCTATGAGAGCTGTTTCAGATAATAAAGATGTTGCAGAAATTGTTGGTATCTCGTCGGAAAAAATTTATAACTGGGCTTTTATAATTGGTTCTGCAATCGCAGGAATCGCAGGAATCCTGGTTGGTCTTGAACAAAGTTTAGATCCAACAATGGGAACAAGTTTAATGATTAAAGGTTTTACAGGAGCAATAATTGGAGGCATAGGTTCTGTTCCTGGCGCAATTCTCGGTTCTTTTTTATTGGGCTTTGTTGAGAATTTTGGAATTTGGTTTTTGCCTTCTGGGTATAAGGATGCAATTGCTTTTGTTTTATTGTTTATATTTTTATTATTTAGATCAAAAGGAATTTTAGGAATTAAAAGGGAGGTTGAAAAATGATAGAAGCATATTTGATTCACTTACTAATTTTAATAGGGATATATTTAATTTTAGCTATCTCTCTACAATTAACAATTGGTTATACGGGATTACTTAATCTTGGGCATATAGCTTTTTTTGCTATCGGTGCCTACACTTCAGCATTACTAGCTTTGAATGGGGTCCCATTCTTAATTTGTTTTTTACTTGCAGGAATTTTCGCAATGTTTTTTGGATTTTTACTTTCGGTTCCCACCAATAAATTAAAAGGGGATTATTTAGCCTTGGCAACCCTTGCATTCACATTTGTTGTTTATTCAATTACTCTTAATTGGACTGGTTTAACTCGTGGACCTTTAGGATTGCCTGGCATTCCAAAACCTTCTTTATTTGGATTAAGTTTTTCTTCTAATTTTAGTTTTTTAATTCTAACTCTAATTGTGATACTAGTTTCTTATTTAATTATTAGAAGACTTGTAGGTTCTCCTTTTGGAAAAGTTTTAGAAGCAATAAGAGATGATGAATTAGCAACAAAAGTTTTGGGAAAAAATACCTTCAAAATGAAAAGTTATGCTTTGGCAACTTCCGCATTCTTTGCAGGTATTGCAGGTAGTTTATATGCCCATTATATTACATTTATTGATCCGTCGTCATTCACACTATTACAATTAATTCCAATCTTAGTTATTGTAATTGTTGGCGGATTAGCCTCGCTGAAAGGAACTATTGTTGCAACATTTGTTTTAGTTTTATTACCCGAATCATTGAGATTTATTGGGTTTCCTTCCTCGATGGTTGGACCAATGAGACAAATCATTTATGCACTAATTTTAATTTTAATTTTAATTTATAAACCAAAAGGATTTTATGGAAAAGTGGAGCTAGAATAAAATGTTAAAAATAAAAAACCTAAAAAAATACTTCGGAGGATTGAAAGCAGTTGATGATTGTAGTTTTGAAGTTGAAAAAGGAAAAATAACTGCACTAATCGGTCCAAATGGTTCTGGAAAAACAACCGTGTTTAATTTAATCTCTGGAATTTTAAAAACAAAATCTGGAAAGATTATCTTTGATGGCAATGAGATAACTAATAAAGAAATTTCGGAAATATCAAACTTTGGGATTTCGAGATTATTTCAACAAGCAAGACTTTTTAATAATTTAACTGTCAATGAAAATCTTAGCATAGCCTTGAATAAAGAAGATACAAAGTTTCTAAAAAATTTATCTTTAAAGAGTAATCTTTGTAATGAAGAAAAAGAACACATAAATAAAATCTCCAAGTTAGTTGGAATAGATGAATTTAAAAATAAATTAGCAAGAAATTTAAGTTATGGCCAAAAGAGATTAGTTGAAATTGCAAGGGCAATTTTAAATCCTCATAAACTTTTAATGTTAGATGAGCCTGTTGCAGGAGTTAATCCTAAATTAAAAAAAGAGATTGCACAATTATTATTAAATCTAAAGAAAAAAGGGGAAACAATATTTTTAATTGAACACGATATGAATTTTACTTTGAAAATTGCAGATCATGTTATTGTTATGGACGAAGGTAAAATTATTGCTGAAGGAAACCCCAAAAAAATAAAAGATAATCCAAAAGTTTTGGAGGCTTATTTAGGAGATTAGGATTTCGCCTGTTCCCAGAGAACTTCAAAATATTTTTTATAAGAATCTGAAACTTCTTTTCCTCTAATTAATATTGCAATTGGATGTGAACTCCACATGATCATCAAAACTTTATCTTCATAAACTGCTGTGGATGATGGAAACAGCATATCTAATGGAAGATACCTTGCATCATATAGTTTAGGCAATTTTAAATCAGTTTTTTTAACTCCTTTACTAAGCAATACTTTAACTTTTATTTTATTTCTTTCAAGTCGAGAATGATAAATTTCAAAATAATGAGGAAAAAATTCCTTAAACCCCCAACCAGATCCAAATAAATAGACAGGGGTCTTTGAATTAGTATGATTGTCTATAACATTTTTTATTCCCGCTAAATCTTTGTAAATTGTTGCATCTTGAGGATATTTACCGAGTTTTTGAAAACCTTCTAATTTTGGAAGAATTTGCTTTAAGCTCTCTTTTCTATCCTCCTGTATTTGCAATAATTTCTTTGGATGTGCAGCTTCATAATATTTGGTTTTTCCAATCATCACATAACTTACTAAACCTCTTTCCTGCAATCTTTCTAAAATATCATATACATTAATTCTATGGACTTTCGATTTGCTAGCAATTTCCCCCGCAGTTACACTCCCAAATTTAAGTAAGATAGTATAAACTTGAATCTCATTATCCGACATACCAAATTCTTTCAAAACATTCACAATTTCCATGAAATTAAGTAGTATTTCTCATTTTTAAATCTTTTGAATATTAGTAATAATTATTACTACATATCTATATATAACAATTATCTGTGAAATTTTTACAATGAAAACTAAAATGAAACTCATATTAGTCTTAGCAGGTTTGCTAGTCGTAGCCATAGGATTTTTTGGTTGGGCATTAAATGGACTAGTTATTCAGGAAGAAACTATTCAAATTGGTTTTATGAGTGCATTATCAGGGGATTATTCATCTATGGGAAATAATGTTTTGAGGGGAGTAACCGAAGCTGTAAATGAAGCAAATAGTCAAAACAAATTAGACAAAAGAATAGAGTTAGTAGTTGAAGATAACCAAGCCAATCCAAAACAAGCTGTAGATATTTATCATTCTTTTAAGGCAAGAGATATTGATATTTTACTAACTTCTTTTAGTGGTATTGTGGCTGCAATAAACCCTCTTTCAAAACAAGATGAAGTTATTAATATGCACAATGCTTTTACTGAAAACTTTGCACAAGAAAATCCTTATGGATTCAAAGTTTATGGAAATGGTGCTCAAGAAACAGAATTAATTTTAGAAAAGGCCAAAGAAGTAGAGGGAAAAATAGCCATTGTTCATGTTCAAAATCCTTCATGTGTCGAGATTATAGAATCATTAGAAAAAGAAATTGAATTTTCTGAATATGTTTTTGACATGAATGAAGTTGATTATAGAACAATTATCTTGAAACTAAAAGAAAGTGAAGTAAAAACAGTTATAGTTTTAGGTTATTCAAATCATATTATTGCAATTGTTAAACAGAGTGTTGAGCTTGGTTATTCCCCAGAAAATATTCTTACAATCAGCGACGGTGTTGGCAAAGAAACAGTTAATACAATAAATGATTACATCCAGAATAAAGAAATTTCATATTATACAATTGGCTATGGTGATGAGGATATGCTATACATTTTTGGCTATGATGCAACTAAAGTTCTAATTGAAGGAATGGCTCTATGTGAAAAGAAAGGGGGAAAAGCAGATGATGTAAAATGCTTAAGGGAGGAATTGACTAAGGTTAAGATCCAAGGAAAAAGTGGATATTTAGAAATGGATAGCGATGGTGTCGCATTAGTTTCACCAACACTTTATCTCCTTGAAAACGGAAAACTTGTGCCTTTTTATTACTAAAATGAAAATTGGTCTTATTAATCCCCTCTCTCTTTATGTTCCATCTCCTTCTGAGAGAGAGTTTGTTTATTTGAATGGGATTAACTATATTAGTGCTTCATTAAAAGAAGATCACGATATTACAATAGCTGATTTTGAACATAATTCTAAGGCATCATTAGAAACTTTAGCAGATTGTGATGTTATTGGTTTAACTTCAAATATTACTTGTTATAAATTTTTCAAAGAAAATTTACCGAGGATAAAAATACAAAATCCTTCAAGTCCAATTGTTGTTGGAGGGGCTTTAGTTAGTTCCTATGGACTTGAGAATAATGTTTTAATGAAGACCTTCTCAGAAATAGATTATGCAGTTATTGGGGAAGGTGAAATTACTACCCTCAATTTATTAAAAAATTTGGAAAATTCTTCAACGCAAATTCCTCGAGGAGTATTGTATAGAAATACCCAAGGCAAATTAATAAATACTGGAAAAGGGGAGAAAGTTAAAAATTTGGATAATCTCCCAGACAGAGATTATGATTCTTGGGGGGATTTTAAAAGAGAGATTGAAGATAGAATACTCATGGTTAATCTTGCACGAGGGTGCCCTAACTCTTGTAGCTTTTGCTACAATATGTCTCCTGGAGTAAGATCCTTTTCACCTGATAAGATGCAAAGAGAAATTCAAAGAGCATGGAATCTTAAACCAAGTCAAATAGAATTTATGGATGAAACATTGACTTATGATAAAGAAAGAACATTACAACTTACAAGGATTGCTAGAGAACTTGGAATTAATTATAGTGCTGAAACTAGGGTAGACTGTGTTGATGAAAATATATTAAGAGAATTAAAAAATTCTGGTTGTCAAACAATAAGATTTGGAATAGAATCCTTTGATGAAGGAATTCTTAATAGAGCAAATAAGAGAATAACTTTGAAACAAACTTATACTGCAATTGAAAAAGCAAACAAAGTTGGATTAAATGTTTTTGGATTTTTTGTATTGGGACTTCCAGGAGAAAATAAAAAATCTTTAGAAAAAACTATCCGAGGAATTAAAGAGACTGGAGTTATTCCAAGAGTAAGGATTTTAATGCCTTTTCCAGGAACAAGAATATATCAACAAGCATTGAGAGAAAATAAATTTGACGAAGTAGAATTATTAAAACAATTTTCTCAACATAGAGATACCATTGACGGAGACTGGGTTTACATGAATATTTCTGATGTAAGCGACCGAGAATTAATTGAAGCAAGGAATAGAATTAATGAAATAGGAAATCAAAAAGGAAAATAATTATACTTATGTGTATGAGTCACTCTTATTACTTCAAAATCTCGAATGATCTCTGAGAATTTTTTTCTTATATCTAAAAGTATTTTATGAAATTCATCCTCGCTTTCAGATTCTATCTCCAATTCAATATCCCAGCTTCCAATAAGCTTCAAGAACTGTGTAATTTTCTTATGAGTTTTTGCATAAGCTTTTAATTTATCTTCAGATTGCTCATCAAAGTTTTTTGTTCTTAGAATTACTTTATATAATCCAATTCCAATTTTTTCTAAATTTAAAAAAACTCTATACTTGAAAATTATACCTTCTTTGGATAATTTTTTAATTCTATAATTTATTACATCTCTACTTAACTTCAATTTCTGAGCTAAATCAACAATATTTATTCTTGCATTTGTCGAAAGTTCTTTTAGAATCTTTATCTCTGTAGAATCTAATTTGTAAATTTCAGAAGGAACACCATAGATAAATTCAGAGGGATTTGTCTCTGTAAGATACTCTCTTGCATAAATAGGAGAGTACTCTGTTAAAAGTATATCTTTTTTAAATATAAATTCAGAATATTTGCTCATGAATTTATTTAAGATTTTTCCAAACTCAAAATTAGATTTTGCTAATATTGAAATTGCTAAATCCCAGCTTCCTCTAATTTTTCCAACCCAAACAGAATTATTTGCATTTACCCAATAATTGATTATTTTCTTTTCTTCTTCTACAGAAGTATTTTGAAATCTGAAATAAACTTTATACTTTGAATAGCCTAACTTTGTAAAATTGATAATTGTATAAAATTCTTGTATGACCCCTTTGTTCAATAAATTTTTAATTCTGTATTCTATCGTCGGTTTACTTAACTTAACTCTTCTCGCAATTTGGCTGTTACTATACCCTGCATTTTCATCAAGTAGGGTTAAGATTTTTTTATCTTTAACATCCAATTTTATTTTATTCTCCATAATTTTACATATGAGTTTATAATTTATAAATCTTCCCTAAAGGTAATAAAATTAAAAGATAAATATTAAATATATATTAATTCAAATATTATTAAAGAAAATGGAAACACAAAGAAAAAATAACGAAGAAAGTTTTATAAATAAGGATGTATTTATGAAATCTAAAGAGGCGAAGATGAAAAAAACATTATCTGTTCTGTTAGTTATTCTTGCTGTAGGGATTATTGCTCTAATTATTGCTTTGTCTGTAAATAATAATACAAGTATAGAACAAGGGGATATTAAAATAGGAATTGTGGGGCATTTTAGTGGAGAATATGCAAGTTATGGTGTTCCAATGAAAAATGCCGTTGAGCTAGCAGTTGAAGAGGTTAATAATCAAGGAGGAATCGACGGTAGACAAATAAAACTCCTTATAGAAGATGATGGTGCTGATGCAACTAAAGCTGCTTCGGCTATGAATAAGCTAATTAATATTGATAATGTAGACTACATAATTTCTGCTCAAGGAAGTGGAGCGACTTCTGTAGTTAGTCCAATTGCACAAGATAATAAAAGAATTTTAATGATTACTCTTGGATCTTCTCCAGACTTAGCTAAAATTGGGGATTATATTTTTCGTTCAGTTCCTTCAGATGTATACCAAGCAACAGAGATGGTGAAAGTTTTAAATGGAGATTTAAAATCAAAGAAAGTGGCAGGTCTTTACATAAATAATGCTTATGGTGTTGGAATAAGAGATATAGTTGATAAAAGTGGAAAAGTTACTATTAATGAAATGTTTGAGCCAGGATCTGCAGATTTTAGAACTCAGTTATTAAAGATAAAAGAAGCAGATGTTGACACAATGGTTCTTGTGTGTTATAAAGAGGAATGTCCTTTAATCTTGAAACAAGCTAATGATTTGAATTTGAATATAAATATTCTTGCATCTGAGACTTTTAAGGACGAGGAAATTTTATCAAATAGTGGATCTTATGCAGAAGGAGTTTATGTTATGTTCATGGAAGAACCTCAAGATTATGTTGACTTTACTGAAAACTATAAAAATAAATTTGGTGTAGATCCTTCAGCTTATAGTATGTATGCTTACGATGGGGCTACGGCATTAATAGAAGCTATTGATAAAGTAAAAGATAATGTTGATGGTGTGAAGAATAAATTATATAGCATTAGTTTTAATGGTGCAAGTGGAAGTGTTGGATTTGATGAAGACGGAGACAGAACAGGATCAGATTACACAATTTATGTTGTCGAAAATGGAAAGTTTGTTTTGTATTAATCCCCCAAATAAGTAAGTTTGATGTATTTTTCTACTTGAAGAATTTCCATTTCCCTTATTCCTTTCATTTCTTCTTTGAGAGTTTTTATTATTTTATTTAACTCTTTTTGACCTTCCGATTCAATGTTTAGTTCAAAATCATATTTTCCGATTGTTTCATCAACATAAATACTACTATCCATTTGCGTTGCGATCTTAATGAGAGAATCATAATCTATGTTTTGATTCCCTATTATATTTAATTTAAAATATTCTCTTCCAATTTTTGAAAGATCGATGTTTAGCGCATAACCTGCAATAATTTTTTTCTTTTCTAAATTTGTAAGTCTATTTGCTACAGTTCTTATTGGGATTCTTGTTTCTTCTGAAATTTTAAGTAGAGATTTTCTTGCATCTGTTCCTAAGCTCTTCAAAATTTTTTTATCTACTTGGTCTACTTTAATCTCTTCAGATTCCCCAGTAATAATTACTTGCCTTTCTTTTTTATTATTCACATTAAGATAATCTCTTGAAAAATGATATGTTTTTAGGTAAGTAAAAGTTTCTAATTCTCCTATATATTTTCTGTATTTAGCCTTGAATCTTTTAACAAATTCGTGAAACTTTCTGTGGGAACCAACCACAGACATAATTAGAATCTCATACCTCCCTTGACCTATTGCTAGAACAGATACCTCCTCTTGTTTTTTTAACCATTTAAAAATTTCAGTTTCTTTTTCTGGAGAAGTCCCAAGGAAATTAGAATAAACTCTATAAACAATATGCCCTAATTTTGAATGATCAATTATGGGGGCTGTGCCTATTATGGTTCCTTCTTCATATAAAGATTTAAGACGATATGATGTTGCAGATTCACTTAGACCTATTTTCTTGGATAGTTTTTTTAATGAAAGTCTTGAATCTTTTGATAATTCATAAAGTATCCTTTTTGTTTTTTTATCCATATTTAGAATTATAGGCAATATAGTATTTAAATCTTGCCATTAATGCTAAAATCCTAGAATAAGTTTTAATTATTAATTTTTCCCTGTTTGACTATGCAAGGAGCGATTGTATTAAGATGATGGATTATGAAAAAAGAATAAACAAAAAATATGGTTTAGCAATATTAGTTGTGCTAATAATAGCTTTGCTAGCAGTTAGCTTATCTTATTTTGCATTTACAGGATATTCAATTAACAATCAAGAAGGAGACATTAAGATCGGGTTTATTTCTTCACTGTCTGGAGATGCAGGGGTTTGGGGACAATCTTTTCAAAAGGGTTTTGATTTTGCAGTAAAGGAGATCAATGATAGGGGAGGAATAAATGGGAAAAAAATTAAAGTTATTTATGAAGACGATGCTTGTGATGCAACTACTGGGATTAAAGCATTCAATAAAGTAATAGATGTAGATAATGTTAAAATTATAACTGGAACAGTTTGTTCTTCTGTGGCGATGTCTGTCGCAAAGGAAACTCAAGAAAATAATGTCTTTTATATGGCCTCTGGGGCAACCCATCCAGAAGTTCCCAAGCAAGGAGATTTAATTTTTAGAGTTTGGGTATCGGATGCATATGAGGCAAAAGAGTTAGCAAGATATGCTATTAATGATTTAAATTTTAAGAAAATAGCAATTGCATATTTTAATGATAATCCTGCAGGATTAGAGTTAAAAGATAATTTTAAGGAAACTGTCGAAGCGAATGGAGGAGAAATTACTAAAATCGAAGCATATTCTTCAAATGAAAGGGATTTTAAGACAAGTTTGACAAAACTTATGCAAGGTAATCCTGATGCAATTTATATTGCTGCAATTCCCGAGCAAACTCCTTTACTGGTAAATAAAGCAAGAGAACTTGGATATAAAGGAGCAATTCTCTTATACGGTCCCTCTGTTTTATCCGAAGGAATTCCAGAAAAAATAAGTAACAAAGGAAAAATATATTATGCTTCTCCAATATTGAAACAAGAAACGGATTTCTGGGAGGAATATAAAGATAAAACTGGGACTGATGCAGATTTATTAATTGCTGGCGGGTATGATAGTATGAAAATTATTGAGTATGGGCTTAGAAAATGTGGCGAAGATAATTATTGTATTCGAGATGCCTTGTTAAATTTAAGGAATTATCCAATTACCCGAGGGACAATAAGTTATGATCAAGACGGAGATTTAACTGGGGTAGAATTTGAAATTAAATCCCTTTAATCTTCTTCCATAAATTTATTAACTTATTTTATCTTATTATAGAAAACAAAATGTTAAAAATAAGAGGCTTAAAAGCAGGTTATAATAATATAGAAGTCTTGCATGAGATAGATTTTAAAGCAAATCCTTCAGAAATTATAGCAATTATAGGCCCTAATGGGGCAGGCAAATCAACTTTATTAAAAAGTATTTTTAACTTATGTGAGGTTTATTCTGGAAAGATTAATTTTAAAAATAAAGATATAACTAAACTTCAAACCCCAAATTTAATCTATGAAGGTATAAGTTATGTTCCTCAGGGCAGACAAGTATTTTCAGACTTAACTGTTAAAGAGAATCTAGAAATGGGTGCTTTTATTATAAAGAATAAAGAATTAGTTGAAAGAAACTTAAAAGTGATTTTTGATAAATTTCCTTTTTTAAAAAATAAACAAAATGATTATGCATTTACACTATCTGGAGGGCAACAACAGATACTTGCAATTGGAAGGGCATTAATGCAAAATCCAGATCTATTACTTTTAGACGAACCTTCTCTCGGATTATCTCCAAAAACAATGAAAGAAATCTTTAATGAAATAAAAAAGATTAATGACGCTGGAGTTACAGTTATTATTGTTGAGCAGAATGCTAAGCAAGCAGTCAAGATAGCAGATAGAACATATATCTTAGAAAATGGGAAAATTGCTCTTGAAGGAGGAAAAGAAATTTTAAAGAATAAAAAAATTAAAGATATTTATCTTGGTTGAATGACCCTTGACAGAAAGCTACTCAGTTTTTGAAATTAATTGGTTCATGGGATTTAGAGATTGAATTTGAAGTTGAATCAGAAGATGAATTGTATAAAGTTTTGAATGATTTAAGAAAAAAGTTTTCAAATGTAATTAGGGACTATGATATTATTAGAATTATTAAGACAGAGAAATATGATTATTGGCCTTTTTGATAAATGAGGTGATAAGATTTATAAACAAATCTTTCTTAAATATATTGGAGATTAAATATGGAATTAATATCATTAAAACAAGTTTCAGAAAATTCTAAAATATTATTACTTAGTAAGTTAGGGTATAATTCTGATGGAGAATTTGTTCTTGATTCTGAGGGAAATAAATTTTTAGATCGTTATTTAGAAATTCCAATTAAGATTAATAATATGGTCATACTTCCTGGAAGCACAATTATATTAGATAATAATGAACTCTCCATTATGAAATATATGGAGGAGTTTGGGGATGACTTCTGAAGAGATTGCTAAGGGGATTACTAAAGGGGTTCTTGAATGGAGTGCGGAAATGCTTACTTCTTTTATTCAAAAGTTAAATGATAAGAAGCTGGCGTTTATTCAGGAAAAGAAAACTATAGAGATTGTTAAAGAGCAATATAACTCTGGAGAATTAAAATTTTACCAAGCTTATATAGAAGATAAAGAGATGCTTTTCGTTGTAAAACTTGGGCTTACTTTAAGAAGATTAGAAGACGATAAAGATAGATTAAATAACTTGCAGGATAAAATATTTACAAAATATAAGGTATCTGGTTTGCATATTGCCCAATTTGTTCAAAATGGAATTTTAAATAGGTATATTGGTATTTTGATTGATAAGTTAACTTCAATAGAGGATTTTAAAAGAGATATAGAAAATATTTTGGATAATATTGAGAAACATGTCCTTTTTGTTAAGAGTATTGATAAGCCGAGGGATATTATAAAGCAAACTTTAACAATTATTCATTCACATTCCCCTTCGATATTTATTTTGTCTGGTGTTTTTTCTGCTACAAAAATTGTTAGTGATTGTAAGGAAGAATTGAAAACTTTTCTAGAAGATTATGATCTTGAAATTATGAGTGGTTCTGATAAGGAGATATTATTTTTTAAGAGAGTTTTGAAAAAGTAATTAAGGCTTCACCCATGATATTTCATAATAACTAATCTTACTTTCTTCATCTACGATTGCTAAAAGAAGTTTCTTTTTTGTTGAATGTGCGACTCGGTTTTTTGCTGAGAATTCTGGCCATGTTAGTTTTTTTGATTCGTGGTCTGCAAAGACAATCCATTTGGCGTGTTCTTTTCCTGGTTGTTTTCCTTTAGGATAAACTCGAAAGTCTGCGCCGAATTTTAAGGCTGTTTTAACTATGTAACCTTTTTCTCGAAGATCTTTGAAAACAGAATATTTCACTTGGATTCTTTTGTCTATTTTTTGGAGATTTTTCATTAATTCATCTTTTGATAGTTTTTTATTTTTTTGGAAAACTTGGATTTTGGTTTTCTCGACGAGGAATAGAGCTTCTGATAAAGTGTATTTGATTTTTCCTGAAACTGGCTCGCCGAATGATGACTTTTTGTAAAGTGAAAAAGCATCTGCTGAGTTTGTTGAAATTGTTTCTCCTGTTATTTGGGCGGGGAATGTTTGCATGATTATCGAAAGAGAAAGTTGTATTTAAAATTTTGCTCGCAATGAATTGCTCGGGATTTTCGTTTAGAAAAAGTAATTATCTTGAAAAGAACTTTTATAATTTTGCCTGTTTCCAACTATTTTCAAATAACATTTTTTGAAATTCATAGAGTTCTTCGTCATGGATTAAAATTCCCCGAAGATCGTTTTCTTTGAAAGAAATGAACGCTACTTTATTATCATAAAGATAAATTTCTGTGGAGCTGTCTTTATTGATGAATCTCGTTTCTCTATTATGTTCTTTGTTCAACTTTTTCGCTTTTCTGTTGTGGGGGGTATCTGGAAGAATAACTTTTGCATGAACTTTCATTTCATTTCTTCTTCGATAATATTGGTCTGCAAATGTTTCTGAAAACTCCTTGAATTTTTCAAAATTTCCAAAGACTCTGAGGATTATTCCCTTTTTCTTTAGTTGATCATTAATTATGGTCTTTATTCCTTTTCTTCCCTCGAAGAATTCAACTTTATGTTCTTTTTTTGAATATGCTAATTGAAGATTTTCTAATCTTGGAATGATTGCATTTATCACTTCTTTTTTTTCGTTTAAAATTTCTATTAGTTGTTTTGGGCTCGCTGCTTGATAATTTGTTATTTTGTTTATTATAATTGTTGAGATTAAACCCTTTTCTATTAGTGATTTCAATACCCCATAAGTTGTTGTTCTTATTAGTTCTGATCTCTTTGAAATGTCTTTAACCTTAGATGTTCCTAAGATAAGACAAGCTAAGTAAACTTTGATTTCATTCTCTTCAAGATTTAATTCTTTTAGTTCAGGTATTACTTGCATTTTTTGTTGACTTTGTAAGACAACAATAATTTATATACCTTTTGTTTTTTATGATTTTAACTAAATGAACGCGAAAGCGGGGAGAAAAAAATGTATAAATATGATAAGCCTACAGATATAAATAGTGTCCTTGATACTACAAAGTTTGCACTGGACTATTATCCTAATTTGGCTCCTAGCATAATTGGGGGATTTTTAGGAGATATGGTGTGTTCAGCAGGAATGACTCGAGCAGACTTGAAAAATTCTAAAAAGGATCTTGCTATTTTGTTGAAGAAAATGGTTGATACTAGGGGAGACATTCCCTCTAGGAGGGATAGTTATTATATGAAGAATTCTCCAAATTTAGCACTTGCTAATTTTGTTAATGGAGACAATTGGAGTAACTGGAGTAACTATCTTGGATGGTTTGGGGATTTTGTTGTTGGAAAAGATAAAAAGGTAAGTCCTTCTTTGTTTTTGGATGCTGCCTTGGGAATCCATAAAAATCTTCGTGTTAAGAATGATGGCCTTTCTTATCTAGATAAGATTCATAACCTTGGGGTTATGGGTGGAGCAATAGCTATTGCAACACACTTAGTTTCTCGTGATGGGGGAAATTTGGATTTCTTATCCAGAACCTTTCCGGCAATCGACGATGTTGTTTGCGCATTAGATTGTGCTTGTAATACGAAGAATTATCCAGGGGCCTTAAGTGATATAAGAAGTTTTTATGATTCTTTAATTAAAAATTTCTTATAGATTTTTTATTTTTTTAAAGGAGGTGATTTTTTTTCCAAAGCAATAATCTTAAATATACTTTATCTTTTGTTCTTTTATGACATATAACTTCAAACAAATAGAAAAGAAATGGCAGAAGAAATGGGAAGAGGGGAAAGTTTTTGAAGTTAGTTCTAAATCTAAAAAACCAAAGTTTTATGTTCTTGAAATGTTTCCGTATCCGTCTGGTTCGGGGTTGCATATGGGTCATGCATGGAATTATACAATTGGGGATATTTTAGCGCGGTTTAAGATTATGCAGGGCTTTAATGTTCTTCATCCAATGGGTTATGATGCTCTTGGTTTGCCTGCTGAAAATGCGGCGATTAAAGATAAAACTCACCCAGAAGATTACACAAAAAAATCAATTAAAAATTATATTAAGCAACAAAAAAATCTTGGTTTGAGTTATGATTGGTCTCGAATTATTAATACTGCGGATTCAGAATATTATAAATGGGACCAGTGGATTTTTCTTCAAATGTTTGAAAAAGGTTTGGCTTATCAGAAAACAGCTTCGGTGAATTG
>CAZRXO010000016.1:0-19124 GCA_964604105.1 Candidatus Woesearchaeota archaeon
AATTGCATACAATGCTAAGATTAACACTAACGAAGTAAAATAAAACATAGGTAAAACCAAATGAATTACAATTTTATCAATATACGGAATCAACGGCATTATCGGAGGAATCTTAATAGCTTGAACTATCGACGGCATTACAATATAAATATAAACAATTTTTCCAAAGAGATAAATTATTCCAGCCATAAGAACATAACCTAAACCAATCGCAACATATGCCAAAAAATCCAAGCCCCTCTTATATTTTTTCCCAACATAATCAATTAATTTAACACCCCATTGCGCTTTATACAAAAGCAACAAACCTTCTTTTCGAATATTCGCACGATTAACATAAAGAAAAATTCCCACGGCTAATGCAAACACAACCAAAAATATCAAATCATACATAATAAATCCCATTTTTCTTTTTATATAAAAGGATTTTTAGATTATAAATCTTTAGAATTAACTTGCTTACTATCTCTCGATAATACTAACTCCGAAATCGATTTCGCCAGATTTCTTCGTAATGAAAACTATTAATCACAAAAGTAAATACCACATTATTGTTCAACTATTGCTAAATCATTTCTTGATAATAATTTTCTTCAGCGAAGAGATTCGCCTGCAATCTCTGGGTCACCAATTCGACGAGTGTTAACGAGGAGCAATTAAAGAATTATTTTTTCTTAATAGTTCTAAATGATTTTTTCCCACACTTTCTGCACTTAACTTTTCCCTCAAGAATTTTAAGTGGCCGAGATCTAATTTTAGATTTACAATTCTTACAAATAAAAATATTCTTGAATAATCTGTTTTGCGCTTCGGGTATTTTAGTTGCCATACATAATCAACAAGAATTAGCTTTTTTAAAGTTTCCTCTTAACAAGTCTCACGCCCTCAACATCCCAATACTCACAGCTCCCACTTTCTTCTAAAGAATCAAAAACTTCTTGGTCCGGAACATCTAAGTCAAGAGTCTCAAAAGTTTCTAAATCCATAACACTTGCTCTGCCATCAGACTTAGACAAAATCTGTGCTTTTCTTTTATCAACTTGTGGAACTTCAAACCTATCATGCCCGGGAATAACAAAAACTTTTTTTGAACCAGAAAGCATTGGCATAGCCTCGATACGGCATTTCGCGTGCCCGTGTTTCCCTGTCTTCGAAACATCCATTTTTTTAACAGTGCAAGCCACACCATCAACAATAATATTCACACCAACTTTTGCATCTGTCGCACTAATTATTTTCAAAACCATAAAACATAGAAAATAGATATGTTTATAAAAGTTTTTGTGAAAAAGAATATATGACACTACAAAAAAAAGATTTCATTGAAATAGATTTCATAGGAAAGTTAAAAGACAATCAACAAGTTTTTGATTCAAATATTTTGAAAGAATTAAAAAAGATAAATCCCGACGACCCAAACCTTGAACAAAAATCAAAACCCTTTATTTTTGCATTAGGAGAAAATATGTTTCTTTCAGGAATAGATGAATTTCTCCTCGGAAAACCCCTCGGAAAATACACAATTGAACTTGAACCAGAAAAAGCATTTGGATTAAGAAATCAAGAAAACATAAAATTAATGCCAATGTCTGTTTTTACAAAGCACAAAATAAATCCAATCCCTGGAGTAGTTTTTAATTTCGACAACAGACCTGCAAAAATACTCTCTGTTTCAGGAGGAAGAGTTAGAGTTGACTTCAACAACCCCCTAGCAGGAAAAGCAGTAACATACGAACTTGAAGTAAAAAAGAAATTAACAGACATTAAAGAAAAAACAAAAGCTTTAATTGAATTCTTTGTCAGACAAGAAATTCCTTTTGAAATAAAAGAAAAGAAATTAATCATAGAGCCAACAAATGAATTAGCAAAATTCCTCGAACTTTTCAAAGACAAATTCAAAGAACTTTTGGACTTAGATTTAGAAATTAAGAAAGATAAAAAACAAGATAAACCTAAAGAGAAAGTTGAAGAGAGTGAGGAGAAAGAAGAAAACAAAGAAGATATCTCCAAAAAACAACAATAAAATCACAATAATCCTTAAAAATACAAATCCCTTTCTTTAAACATGGCTGAGTTTTTTAATAAAGAGGATAGCAGTATCTATAGTGTTTCTCAAGAAGTAAAAGATATAGACAGAGAACTAGAGGAACTTCTAAAAAAACAATCAGCAAAAATAAAAGTAATAGGCATTGGTGGTGGGGGGAATAATTCTTTATCACGAATGAGAGAAATTGGAATCAAAGGCGGAGAACTAATTGCAATGAACACAGATGCACAAGATTTACTTTACACAAATGCAGACCAAAAGATTCTAATCGGAAGAGAGATAACACAAGGATTGGGGGCGGGTTCAAATCCTCGAGTAGGTGAAGAAGCAGCAAAAGAATCAACAACAGAAATAAAAAAGAAAATTGCAGGCGCAGACATGATTTTCATAACATGTGGTTTAGGCGGAGGAACAGGAACAGGCGCAGCACCAGTTGTGGCGGCATTAGCAAAAAAACAAGGAGCATTAACAATCGGTGTAGTAACTTTACCCTTCACAATTGAAGGACAAAAAAGAATAGAAAATGCAACAATCGGTTTAGAAAAGATGGAATCAAATGTTGACACATTAATTGTAATTCCTAATGATAAATTATTAGACCTGGCACCAGATCTCCCACTTCACACAGCCTTCAAAATCGCTGACGAGATATTAACAAATGCAGTAAAAGGGACAACAGAATTAGTAACAACTTCAGGTTTAGTAAACTTAGATTTTGCAGATATTAAAGCGATAATGGTAAACGGGGGAGTTTCTTTAATTGGAATGGGTGAATCAGATACCCAAGACAGGGCAAAAGATGCAGTGCAAAAAGCAATCGACAATCCCCTACTCGACGTCGACATTTCAAATGCAAAAGGAGCTTTAGTAAATATCATCGGAGGTTCTGACATGAGCCTAGATGAATGCAAAAACATAATTGAGGAAATAGGAAACAAACTCGCACCAGATGCAAAATTAATCTGGGGAGCAAAACTTTCACCAGACATGGACAAATCAATAAGAGTTTTACTAATCGTAACAGGAGTAAGATCTTCACAAATCCTCGGCAACTCGGATTCAATAAAAGACCTAAGGCATCAACAAATTGAAGAGGAATTAGGAATTGAGTTTTTTGAATAGATCTGTTACTTTTCCAAAAAAGTAACAAAATAGAAAAGTTTAAATAGTTTAATTAATCCAAAAAATTATGAAAGAACAATACGGATCAATTCAAGGGAAACAACTAGAATTTCTAATTATAAATTTATGTAGAGTTAAACATACAGATGAACATAATCTTGTAACAAGTCTTGATTCCTTTGGACCAGGTTATTTTTCTAATAATGTTGCTAAAATGCAAGAGAAGTATTCTCATCCAAAATCAGGAGAAACAATTTCTCTTAGAGAACCAACAACTTCAGAGTCAGTTTCTCGTATAGCCTATAACTTTACTAAGGATTCAAAACCAAAAGTCTTAGATCCTCGATGGGCTCAAATGGGGAGAATTGTTCGGGCTTCAGAGGGAGTTTATATTAATCCTCCAAAGGATTCTACAGGAAATCCCATTAAAGATGAAAGAATATTAAAATTATTGTTAAATGGCACTAAAAAATCAAATGGAATTTACACTATTGAAGATAAAATTATATCTTTAGAAGATTTAAATTATGATTTAAGAGATTTTAGTTTTGTTCCTTATGGATCTTTTGAACAAAGAGACCAATCTAGTGGGGATTTTGCAAGAAGCGGATTAGCAAGAGGTCTTGAACACACCACTCTTGACAAAGCAGAAAAACTCGAAGCAATTTCTTCAAAAGACAATTATCCTAATGGAGTTTATGTTGGAGATTTTGATTCATTAAAAGAACCCCAATTTAAAATTTCCGGGCTGGACTCCGTTGGTGGTCGGTTGGATGTTGGCGGCAGTTGGGATGGCGGCAGCGGCCATGCTTTTGGGGTATACGCCCTCGAGAAAAGAAAATAATCTATTGTCCACCACCTAAAAATTTAAAAAACATTTTTCTGTGCAAATCTTGTCCTGGAGTTTTTTTATTTTTCTTTGGACAGGAAAGATAAACTAAAAGGACTACACGTCAATTGATAGTGCTTTCATAAGAAGCCATAAAATTCAACAGCGATAATTGGTAACTGAAATATTGTGAATATTAAAGCTGTGGTGATTTACTTTTAATTAATTGGCTACATGGCTTTCCGAGCTGAACTCCAATGATGATCAGTTGCATGTTAACGGCAACAATTGGAATGACAACAACAACGGCCATGCTTTTGGAATAGTCTTCTCCAGGAATCCTATTAAAATGAAAACTCACAAAAATATTTTCCCAAAAATTTACAATTTGAGTAATCTTTTACTTGCTTGGAGAAAAGCAAGAAAAGGAAAAACAAAGAAACTATATGTAATTGAATTTGAAGAAAGTTTAGTTGAAAATTTACTTCAACTTCAAAAAGAATTACAAAACCAAATTTATTCTCCACGACCATTAAAAACATTTATTTTACGGGATCCAAAAACTCGTAAAATTTCAAAATCAGATTTTCGAGACAGAATTATTCATCATGCAATTTGCAATATAATTGAGCCAATATTTGATAAAACTTTTATCCACGATAACTCAGCAAATAGAAAAGAAAAGGGAAACTTGTTTGCTATAAAAAGATTTTACAAATTCATGAGAAAGACTTCAAGAAATGGAAAAGTCAATGGTTGGTTTACCAACAATCAAGTAAGAGGATATTGTCTTAAGGCAGATATAAAACATTATTTCCAGAACATTGATCATGAAATTTTATTGGGTTTAATACAAAAGAAAATCCAATGTGAAAAAACTATTTGGCTGATCACCAGAATAATTGAAGCTGAGAGAGCGAGCAAGGTTGTGGTAGAGAGGAATTTTGATCCGTCTCTCTCTCTCTCTCGTGCAACCTTGTGAGTCAGAGAGAGCCACACGAAGCGATAACTGCGGGTTGCCGTTAGGCAATTTAACCTCGCAATTCTTTGCGAACATTTATCTCAATGAACTCGACCAATTTGTCAAACACAAATTGCGAGCAAAATATTATATTCGTTATGTTGATGATTTTGTTTTATTGAATTCTTCTAAAACCCAATTAAAGATATGGAAAAAGGAAATTGAGAATTTCCTTAATGAAAATCTTAAACTTGAATTACATCCAGACAAATCAAGAATAATTAATCTCTCAAGGGGGATAGATTTTGTGGGATTTAGAAATATTTATTATTATAAATTATTAAGGAAAAGATGTATTAGAAATATGCAAAGAAAAATTAAATTATTCAATAAATATAAAATAGATTATAATAAATTCTTTCAAAGTTTTCAAGGTTGGAACGCTTATGCAAATCAGGCAAATACGCATTATCTTGTTGATAAAATGATCAAGAAAGAAATAAAATATTAAATCAAATATTTTAAAAACCCCCAATCTCTAATATTTCTATGAAAGCATTACAATCCACAAAATCATTTTTAATGAAATGCAAAAGAGTCTGGCATGTTTTAGCAAAGCCTTCGCGAAAAGAGTTCGAACAGGTTTCAAAAATTTCAGCAATAGGAATTTTGGCATTGGGAGTTATTGGTTTTTTAGTTTCAATTATTATGAAGGTTTTTGTTTAGAAATTCCACAAACCAAAATTTTATAAACCCAAATTATTACCTAATTATATCTTTCTAAGATCTTAAGGTCTTAGCTGGAGCAACATAAGATGATATTTATCATAAAAGTAATAACAAACAAAGAAGATCGTGCAGTCGACATGATAGCCGAAAGAGCAGCAAAAAAAGAACTAAATGTTTTCTCAGTATCAATACCTGCAGGTCTTAGAGGTTATGTAATTCTCGAGGCTGAAGACAGAGCATCTGCAGAAGAAGCAGTGTTCAACCTACCTTACATTAAAGGAATAATCGGAAAACCAATCTCCTTCGAAGAAATCGAAAATATGATTCAACCGTCAATTGAAAAAATTTCAATCAAAGAAGGAGACATCATAGAGATGATAGCAGAACCGTTCAAAAAAGAAAAAGCGAAAGTTATAAGAATAGATAAACAAAAAGAAGAAGTAATGGTAAGTTTATTAGGGGCAGTTGTTCCATTACCAGTTACAGTAAAAATCGACAACGTAAAAGTTATTCGAAGAGAAGATATGGAGGACGACGAATAAAATGCAAAAGTTAAAAGATTTATTAAAAATAGGAAAAGCTAAAGTAAAAGATATGGGGGCAAAGTATATTCGTCCAGATTATCATTCATCTTATACAGAAACATTATTAACCATGAAGAATTCAAACCCTTCTTCAGATGATTTTGCCGAAGCTATAGATAACTTGTGGTTATTAACAAGACAAGATGTAAACTATACTAAGAAAAGAATACAATTAACTAGAAATTTTTTTAATACCTATAATCCAGAAAGTTGGGATTCTTCAAAAAAAGCTTCATTTGGGGAGATTGGAGAAAAGTTTATTCGGGGCCAAAATGAAGTTTTACAATCTAGAAAAGAAATATCTGAATCAACGAAAATTGCTAGGGAATCATATTACTCATATAGAAGAAAAGAAATTTCTTATGAAGAATTTTTTGAATCATTAAAAACCATGTTATTAACTCAGCAAAAGAGTACAGTTTCATTGGTAACTAAATTAAATCAATCCCTGAGCGAACCAGCGAGGGCAACACAATAAAATGCAAATAAAAATAATGGCAGAAGGCGGAAACATGAAACCAGGACCTGCACTTAGTCAGCAACTTGGACCTGCAGGAATAAACATAAATAAAGTTATTGAAAAAATAAATGAAGCAACAAAAGGTTTCAAAGGAATGAAAGTCCCTATTGAACTTGACGTCGACATAGCAACAAAAGAATTTGAAATAAAAGTTTTCTCTCCACCAATTTCAGAATTATTAAAAAAAGAATTAGGAATAGCAAAAGGTTCAGGAGAACAATTAAAATTCAACCCAACAAATGCTTCAATCGAGCAAATAATTTCAGTAGCAAAAACAAAACTTCCAGGATTATTAGATAAAGATTTAAAATCAGCAGTAAAATCAACTTTAGGTTCTTGTGTAAGCTTAGGGGTTTTAGTTGAAAATAAACTTGCAAAAGAAGTTGAAAAAGAAGTTAATGAAGGAAAATATGATAAAGAAATTAAAGAAGAAAAAACAGAAACATCTGAAGAAAAAAAGAAAGAATTAGAAGAACACTTTTCAAAAGTTAAAAAAGCACAAGACATAGTCAAGCAACAAGAAGTTGCAGCAAAAGCTGCTGCTGATGAAAAGGCCGCAAAAAAAGCAGAGAAAGGAGTAGCACCAGCAACTCCGACTCCAGGAAAGAAATAATTAATGAAATAATTTTTTCACTTTCTTAGAATTTTCTACAGAACAATCTTTGATTATTTGTAATATTTTTTTTACCTCCCCATAATGGCTAAGGAGGGGTGTGAAACCATCAGGAGAAATACCAAAAAGAGGAGCAGCTAGATGCCCTTCTCCTTCCATATATTTTGTGTCTACAAACTTTAAACTAGATGGACTTACATTTTTCCCACTTAAAAGATCTATTTTTTTTGGCCTAGGTTCTCCAGAAAGTTCATAAGATCTAAATATGTCTGGCGTAATATGTATCTCACTTCTTATTTTTTTGTCTTTTAATAAATTATCTGGAACCTGATTCCATTTTCCTCTTACCCAACTTATAAAATATTCTTCTATTTCTAAATCATAACCTTCTTTTTTTATAAGATTTTTAACTTCTTTTCTCTTTATACGACGAGTTGGGGGTTGTTCTTCAAATTTTTCAAATGGTTTTTCAAATTGAATATGTGCATCTAAAACATAAAAAGGAATTTTCTCAGATAAAAGTTTTTTTAATAATCTATCTCGAAAAACAAAACTTCTAGGTTCATCAAAAAACCATCCAGAAGATGCAAATTTGTACAGATCTTTTAGTTTTTTATCCTTTTCTAATAACATTAAGGAATTAATAATCCCCTCGCAACTAGCTATGTCGTTCTCTAGATTTTTTATTGTTTTCATTTTAATTCTAAAAATTTTGAGATGATATGACTTAAATATCTTTGTTGGCCATATAAGCAACAACAATAAAAACATTTAAATATAATGAATATGTTAAGCAACATATGGATGCAAAAATATTAGAAAAAATTGGATTGAATAAAAGTGAAGTGAATATTTATTTAGCTTTGCTTAAGATAGGAAGTTGTAAGGTTGGGAGATTAACAAAAGAGATAAATTATAATCGCACTACAATTTACAAGGCATTAGAAAGTTTAATACAAAAAGGACTAGTAAGTTTTGTTTTAAAAGAAAATAGAAAATATTTTGAATCTACTGATCCCAAAAATATTTTACAGAGTATAAAAGCAAAAGAAGAAAAATTAAAAGAAGAAGAAAAAGAAATTAAAGAAATACTTCCTGAGCTAAATAAATTATTTGAAACAAACAAAGAAGAATTAGAAACTAGTATTTTTAAAGGGATTAAAGGGCTTAAATCTGTTTTTAATAACATACTTCAAACACTTAAAGCAGGGGACGACTATCTAGCTTTTGGTGTTTCTGAACATGCCCAAATTTTTGGAAGTTATTTTGATGAGTTTAATAAAACTTTAAAAAAGAATAAAGTAAAAAGTAAAATTATTTTTGATGAAAGAGCAAAAAAGAATATAGAGTCTTGTAAAAAATATGGTTACGAAGTCAAGAGATTATCTAAGGAATTCATGAGTCCTGCTGAAATAAATATCTACAAAAATAATGTAGCGATTATTCTTTGGTATAAAACGCCATTAGCAATTTTAATTCGGGGAGAAGAAATAGCAAAATCATTTAAACAATACTTCAACCTCCTCTGGAAAATAGCAAAAAAATGAAAAGATATCTCATCACCGACGGATTAAGAGAATCGATAAAGAATCATTCAGTTAGTCTCACAAAAATGAGTAAACTCCTTGGTTTTAAAATTAGAAATATCTCTTCTGTTAACCTAAGTATTAGAGAAGATCATCTACAAAAACTTTCTTTTTTCCTGAAGGAAAATTTTCAATTACAAGAGATAAGATTTCCTTATGAAAAGAACTTTGGTAAACATGCATTTACACAACCAATTAAGAAAATAAAAATAAACAAGGATATAGCAGAACTTATAGGGATTATTTTAGGTGATGGAAATATTCACAACAATACAATGAAGATAGCATTTGATCGGAGAAATCAACACTATCTAAATTATGTTGGAGATTTATTTAACAAAATATTTGGGATTAAACTAAAACAAACTTCATATTCTAAAAATAATGTGGATTATCTTCACTGCAATAATATTCTTGTTATAGAAGAATTACTAAAATTGGGTTTGAAAAGAGGAAATAAAATAATAAACCAAACAGGCATTCCGAACTGGATAAAACAAAATAAGGCATATTCCAAAGCTTGTACCAGAGGATTAATTGATACAGATGGTTGTATCTACAAATGCAAAAGAGAAAATCAAACTTATATTAAGTTCACTAATTTTAATCAACAGTTATTAGATGATTTCAAAGAATTAGTTGAAAACTTAGATTATCATTTTGCAAAAGCAAATAAAAATAATTGGTGTCTCTACAGAAAATCAGAAGTCGCAAACTTTATTAAGGATATAAAACCTTTAAAATCTATATATGGGGCTATGGGGTAGCCTGGTTAGCCTATGACGTTTGGGACGTCATGACCCAAGTTCAAATCTTGGTAGCCCCATTTCACATCAAGCGAACATTTTAAAAACCAAAATTATCATTTACTATTAATACAAATGCCATCAAAAACAAAAAAATCAAAATCCGCCGGAAGATTCGGCGCAAGATATGGAAAGACAGTAAAAGATAGACTTGTAAAAGTCGAGGAAAAACAAAGAATAAAACAAAACTGTCCTTTCTGCGAAAAACCTGGAGTTAAAAGATTATCCAATGGAATTTGGCAATGTTCAAGAAAAAAATGCAATAAAAAATTTGCACACAACACTTACTACTTAGATTAAAATGGCAACCTATAAATGTTTCAAATGCGAGAAAAAAATCAAGTCAGCAGACCTTGAAAAAAGATTTGTCTGCCCACATTGCGGAAGCAAAATTTTTTACAAACCTCGTACAAAAGTAAAAATAGTAAAAGCCGAGTGATTTCGTGGTAGAGACAAAATGAAAAAATATAAAAATCAATTACTCGTGTGAGGTCAGGAGCTTTAATATTAAAATGAACGACGAAAAATTTCAAGAATTGCAAATGTTAGAACAAAATCTACAGGCTTTGCTCTACCAAAAGCAAGCATTTAATATGGAACTTGCCGAAACAGAATCTGCATTAAAAGAATTAAAAAAATCTGGCGAAGATGCTTACAAAATCGTCGGGAATTTAATGATTAAAACAGATAAGAGATCAATTCAAGAAGAACTTGAGAAAAAGCAAAAAATGCTTGAATTAAAATTAAAATCTTTAGAAAAACAAGAAGCTCCCTTAACCAACCAAGCAGAAAAAATTCGTGAAGAAGTTATGAAAAACCTGAAGAAATAATCCTCTGATATATCTAATAAAACCCCGAAATGTTTATAAATTATTCAAGTATAGTTTTATCATGGTGTTTAATAAAATAAGGCGAGCTTTCTCAGATTCTATTTCTGGAGGAGAACCAGAAGAATATTTAGAGATTGATTTAGAGCAAGAAAGAAAAGAGAAAAAAGTTGTTGTAAAATTATTTAGATTAATAGAATACGACGATGTTAACGAAGTTCTTAATGTATTAAGAGAAGGTTACACAATCGCAATAATTGATATTGGTGCTTTAAGAAAAAGAGAAATCACCGACGCTAAAAGAGCAATCTCTAAAATCAAAAAAACAACAGATGCTCTTGAAGGTTCAATCGCAGGATTCGGAGAAAACACAGTTATTGTAACACCTTCATTCGCAAAAATCCAAAAGCACGAGATAAAAAAAGAACAGCCAAAAAATAAGTTTGATGATTATTAATCCACAACAATCTTTTTCAACAATTTTTAAATCTAATCTCAACTATCTCCAATCTGATCACTTCGCTGTGAAAGTCTTTTCCACTTAACAACTTCTCCAGCGAACAATCTATTATTACATAGATTGTGAGCAACCAATTCAAGATTCGCTCGTAAAATCTATAAACCTCTTCTTATATATTAATTAATGAAAACCCTCTTAATCCCAGCAATTTCAAAACAAAAACCAAACAAAGCAAACCTTTCCAAATTAAATAAACTCCCAAAAAATTTAGCAATAGCATATTCTATTCAGTATATTAATATGGCCAAACAAATAAAAAAAGAATTATTTAAGGCACATAATATAACAAAATTCCAACAGGTTCTAGGATGTTCACAAATAAAATTTCCAGAATCAACAAAAGCAATATTGCTCATCAGCGACGGCAAATTCCATGCAACAGGAATCGCAATAGAATCAAAACTTCCAGTTTACATATACAATAACAGCACACTTCAGGAAATTTCTAAAAAAGAAATAGAAAATCTCCAGAGAAAACAAAAAGTAGCATACATGAAATATTTGCACTCCTATAATAT
This sequence comes from Candidatus Woesearchaeota archaeon, assembly GCA_964604105.1. GTDB lineage: Archaea > Nanobdellota > Nanobdellia > Pacearchaeales > GW2011-AR1 > CAYZVU01. Next base: position 11,663 of record CAZRXO010000016.1, read on the forward strand.
AGGGGTTCTTGTATCAACAAAGCCAGGTCAACAAAACTTAATCAAAGCAATTCAATTCAAAAAACAAAACAAAAAGAAAACATATCTCTTTATAGCAAACAATCTCAACACAGCAGAATTCGAAAACTTTCCACAGATTCAATCATGGGTAAATACAGCTTGCAGGAGAATGGATATGAATGATAATTCTATTATTAATATAGATAAGATAAAATGAAAATATATTGGGTAAGACATGGATTTTCGGAAAATAATAAATCAAGAATTTCCAGTGAGGATCCTACAAAAAATATTTCCCTTCTAGATCAAGGGATAAGAGATGCAAATATTTTAGCAGACAAATTAAAAGATATTTCAATTGATGTTATTTACACAAGTGAATTTCCTAGAACTAAACAGACAGCAGAATTAATTAATAAATTTCATGGAGTTAAATTAATAGAGAGTAATTTGATTAATGAAAGAAAAATAGGGTATGAAGGAATAAAATTTTCTGAAATAGGACATTTATTAAAACAAGAAATTTTAGGAGAGGGCGGGGAAACAACAGAAGAATTTATCCAAAGAGTTCATAGATTCATCGGGGATATAAAAGATAAAGATTATAAAAACATAATTATAGTTACCCATATGGCTGTCTTACAGGTTGTTAAAGGAATGATAAATAATCTTGATATCAATAAAATGAGAAAGCAAAAAATAGGCCATACAGAAATTATTGAGCAAAAGATAAAATGAAACTAGGAAAATACAAACATTTCAAAGGAAAATTCTACGAGGTTATTGGATTAGCAAAGCATTCTGAAACACAAGAGGAATTAGTAATATACTACGATGAAAACAAACAATTATGGGCTCGACCAAAATCAATGTTTCTTGAGGAAATTGACAAACCAGAATATAATTACAAAGGTCCGCGATTTATCTATATAGAATAATCTCCTATATTATACTAATTATTTTCAAACATTAGCAATACTAAAAACAGTTTTCAAAGCCACAATAATAGTGGCAGGAACAAACAAAGTCATTAAAGCACTAAATACAGTCTTTACTCCGTCAGCAATTGGAACCCCAATCAAAGAACCACTAACAGCATCCATTCCAAAACCACTAACAATTACTAAGACTGTCCCTGCAATTAAAAAAGTTTGACTATCTTTCCCAGTAACATTAACAGAACCAACAATAATTCCAAGAATTATTAATATTGCATATATGCCTGAACTATAAGCATTAAATGAAGGAATTGGAAATATGCTTGTTGAAACCCCAATCAAAATTGCCAAAATAACACCAACCAAAAAGGCCCATGCCCCAAGTGAATTTTCTTTAGACTTAATCACCATTTTATCGTCAATAAAAATGCATTTTAATTATATAAATGTTTTTATTTCCCCAAGAATCTCAGAATATACCCAAAATTAAATATATTCTCAAGAATAGAAAAGTTTATATACCATAGTAATTGTTCAATGACTACAGAAAATGAAAACAAAATTGTTAACATTGATGACTGCAAGCATTCTTGTATTAATGTTCATTGGATTTGCAAGTGCAACTACTTTGGCTGAATGGGAATTAACAACTGATGAAATTGCTACTACTATTGCTACAAATGTGGATGCAGGAGATTTCGATAATAGTGGAGTTACATTTAATTCATATGGCGTCAATGGCGCAAATGCAGAAGATTGGGAATTAACAAGCACATTAGATTCATCAAAATATTTTGAGGTTACAATTTCTCCTGATTCTGGTTATACTTTAACAATTTCTGACATTGATTTTGGTTATAGTGCTTCCATAATTGGGCCAGCAAGTTTTGAACTTCAATATTCTACAGAATCAAGTTTTGGTTCTCCAACATCTGTTACTATAGAAGATGATGTTAGTTCAACTGAAAAAAGTTCTTCAAATTCTGGTCTTAATATCCAAGTTAATTCAGGAGAAACACTTACACTTAGGTGGTTTGGTTATGATTTTAGTGCAGCAACTAATGAATTCAGAGTTAAAGATTTAGTTATTGAAGGAACAGCAGATGCTGAAACTTTTGAGTATTGCGAATATTCAAACCCCGGAGAATTAGAAATTAAAGTAGGAGACATTAACACTGTTTCTGGATTCGGTGACGATGAAGACTTTTGGTATTTAGGCGATGAAGTTGAAATTGAATTAGAGTTTGATAATAAAGGAGATTATGATATTGAGGATATTGAAGTTGAATGGGTTTTATTTGATAATGAAAACAATGAAGAAATAATGGACGGAGATGAATCTGATTTTGACTTAGACGAAGGAGATGACGATACAATGATAATTACTTTAAAATTAAATCCAAAAGATTTTGAAGATTCAGAGGATTATACTTTCTATGCTTGGGCAACAGGAGAAATGGATGACGACGATAATACAATGACTTGTGCAAGCGATTCAGAAGATATCACAATAAATGTAGACAAGAATTTTGTAATCTTAGATAATTTAGAATTAACTCCAGAAACACTTCAATGTGGAGGAAGTTTACATGTTTCTGCAGATGTTTGGAACATTGGTTCAGATGACCAAGAAGATGTTTATGTTAGAATTTACAATGATTATTTAGGAATTAATGAACAAGTAGATTTAGGAGATATTGATTCGCTTGATGATGAAAAATTAGATATTTACTTTGATATCCCTGCAGATGTCGATGAGAAAACATATGAATTACTATTCCAAGTTTATGACGAAGATGACGACATTTATGAAAACGACGAGGATGACACTGCAGAATTTTACAAAACAATTGATGTGAAAGGAAACTGTGGAGTAAGCGAGCCAGAAGCAGTGGTTACAGCAGAGCTAATGTCAGAAGCTAAAGCAGGAGAGGAATTAATTGTTAAAGCAAAAATTCTAAGCCAATCAAAAGATTTAACAACTTACAAATTAGCAGTATCAGGATATAGTTGGGCAGATTCAATTGACTTTGACCAATCTGCATTTGCACTTAGTGAAGGCCAGTCAAAAGAAATCACATTAACTTTCCAAGTATCAGAAGATTCTATCGGAGAACAATCATTTGATATAGACGTTCTGTCAGGAGATTTATTAGTAACAACTCAATCAGTTACAGTAGATATACAAGCAAAAGAAGGATTCAACTGGAACATTACAGGAAATGCAATCAACAGCGACAACTGGTACTTATGGGGAATCGGAGCATTAAATGTTCTTTTAGTAATCATAATTATTATTGTAGCAATAAGAGTTGCTAAGAGTTAAATACTTTTTTAATAAAATGTTTGAGAAGAATGTATAAAAGATATTTGGATTATAAAATTAATAAAATAGTAAACCAAAAATGAATTATCAAGAACAAATAGAGGTTGAGAATATTGATTTGATGGATGCTGTGAGAAGTGTAGACAGGGAAGGAGAGTATATTGGTCTTTTTGCACAAAAAGCAACAAGGGCAATGGGTAGAAGAATTAATTTAAATACTAAATTCATAAGACTATCTAATAAATTAGATACTTTTCATAAGGCAGCATAATTAATTTTTCTTTTTCTTTAATAATTTTCTCCAGCGAAGAAATTCGCCTGCAATTTCTGAGCTACCAATTCAAGCTCTGCTCGCAAACTTTAAAACTTCTTTTCCCATACTTTTCCTATGAAACAAATTTCTTCGTTAGTGCTCCGCTATGTGATTCTCCTTGCAGTTGCAATTCCAAACCTCTATATATTCTACTTAATATTTACTCCATTAACAACATACCCAGTTTACTTTCTTCTCAACCTATTTAACATTCCCACAGCCTCGATAAGCCTCATACCAGCGTGTATTGCAGGTTCAGCATATTATCTTCTCCTTATCTTAAATCTCTCAACACCGAGCATAAAATTCATTAAAAGAACCAAGTTAATCCTAATTGCATTTGCAACATTTTTAATAATAAATATTCTAAGAATAATCTTCCTATGCATTCTCTACACCTCAGGCTCGCCATTCTTTGATGCAACCCACAAAATATTCTGGTATGCCGGAAGCACAATCCTTGTTATTGCAATTTGGTTTATTCAAGTAAAAATATATAAAATAAAACACATTCCAATTTACACAGATATAAAATATTTATATAGACAAACAAAGAAAAGAAAATGAAACAAAATAGTTCGCAACAAGTTGCTCAGATAATGCTCACTTTGAAATCGACTTCGTCTGATTTATTCGTTAATAAATTTATTAAGCGAAAATCCCGAGTTCGAGGGATTTGAGTCATAGTATCGAGCCGTAAGGCGAGCAATTTCTTAAACAAATAAAATGATTTTAGAATTATTCCATCAACTCATCGCCACCCTTATTTCAATAATTGGAGAACTTGGTTACCTCGGGATTTTCATAGGAATGACAATTGAAAGTTCATTTATTCCATTCCCAAGCGAATTAATTTTAATTCCGGCAGGAGCATTAGTTGCTCAAGGAGAAATGCTTGCAGGATTTGTTTTTCTCGCAGGCTTAGCAGGAAGTCTTGTCGGCGCATTAATTAATTATTTTCTCGCACTTTTCCTCGGAAGAACAACAATTGATTTTCTCGTCGATAAATACGGAAAAGTATTTCTTATAAATAAAGAGAAATTAAAAAAGTCAGACAAATTCTTTGATAAATACGGAGAACTCACAACCTTCACAGGAAGATTAATTCCTGTAGTAAGACAATTAATCTCGCTTCCAGCAGGATTCGCAAAAATGAAACTTCCTAAATTTATTTTCTTCACTGCCCTCGGTGCAGGAATTTGGTCTGCAATTTTAATTTACATAGGATATTTCTTCGGAAACAATACAGAATGGATTAATTCAAATATGAACTTTGTAACAATGCTCTTATTATCTTTTGTATTAATTATAATAATAATTTATTTAATCCTCAAGAAAAGAAAAATAAAAAAGAAAATTAATTTAGCTTTTCATTCAGAGCCTCTAAAATAAACCTCTCTGTAACTTCTAAAATCTCACAATTATTAACATAAAGATTATAACAAGCAGGACCAAATTGTTCAATCTTTGTTTCCCCACCTTCTTGTATTAAAATATACATGTATCTTCCTTGGTCATCGCAAGTTGCATTCGGGTCTTTTGCAACAGTTGTGCCAAATGCCCCAAGAACTTGAACCATGTTTGCCACAGAAATTATCCCATCACCCTCGCACTTAAAATCTTCTGTAGAATCTAACACCATCATTTCTTTCATATCAAGAGAACCATCAAACACAACAGTCTTCCCCAGCTTAATTGGGCTGTTCCTTAAATAAACATTATAATTTAATTTATGAATCCCCCTTTCATCATATATCTTAAAAACAGTGTGGTAAAATACAATATTCCCTGACTTTACAGCATCAAATTCTATACCCTCATAATCAACATATTTCATATTATTCACAATTAAATAAGTCCCCACAACAACCAAAAATAAAAATCCAAGGATAAGGATAATATTCCTTAGCAATTTATTTTGCTCAGCAATTTCTTTTTTAGAAGCATGTTTCTTTGGTTCAACCCCACAAGTTTTAACCAACTTTCCCCCCCCATCTTTATTCACTTCAAAAGTTTCACAAACTTTATTTTCCTCTTTTTTTACAGGGGTTTTTCCTTTCTTAGTCTTTTTCTTCGCCATTTTAATTAAAATCTAAATGCCTTTATAAAATTTTATGTGCCTATCTTATTCCCAAAATCTTAAATAAAAATTCATCACTTAAATCCACCAACTTATCTTTTTCTCCTCGGATAAACACACAATTTTCTATTTGCACAATCTCATTTGTTTCGAATTCTTCAATTATAATAAAATTATCAGAACAAGTTTTAATTGGCAAGCCTTCTCCGCAGTTTCCTTCATCAAAACAAGCATATTGAATTCTCTGAACAACTTGTCGCATATTTGAAGTTATCTCCACTTCTGACTCTTTGTCTATTGCAGAAATATACAATGGTTTCCCAGAATAGCTATTTAAATAATTTAAAGGACTCTCCACAGCGTCGATTTCTGAAGGGTTTTTTCTAAATGCAAAAGTAAAACCTCCAATTTGTGTAAACCATAAACTGTTTTGTGAAATAAAATCAAATCCCTTGTAATTAACTTTCTTGGAAACATCTCCGTTGTCCATAAATCCATAACCCACAACACTAAAAAACATCACAGCAATTAAAACAACACCTACAATAATCTGGTTTCTTTTTTGTTTCTTTTCTCTCTCTGTTTTTGAAGTCAGTTTTCTCATTCAAAAAAGAATAATTTTTATTTAATAAAGTTATCGCTGATTGTAAAATTGGGTTACTGCTTCTTCTTATGATAAATTTCTAAAAAAATAATTAGATTTTCTTCTTTGATATATGAGTAAGATAATCTAAATGGTTTAATGTAAACTTCTCTTGTTCCTTTTCGAACATTTCTCATGGGTTTTCCTATTTCAGGATTTTCGATTATTTTTTGAATTTGTTTTTCGACTTTTAATCGAAATAAATTATCTTTAATTTTAGAAAAAAATTCTTTAAACTTCTCATCATAATCTACATTCACCATTTTTTCATTTCTTTAAGAAAATCTTCTCCATCCATTCGAGTAAATTCTCCTTGATCATGCCTTTGCCATGCTTTCTCTGTCCTTCGAGCAAACTCTAAATCATCTTTAAAATTCTCGTCAGCTTTACTTGCTTTTTTCAAAATTAATTTTCCATCGTTGCTCTGAATAATTAGCAACTTTTCTCCTTCTTGAATTCCTTTTCTCATTTCCAAAGGAATTACAATTTGCCCTTTAGAGCTCATGCGAGTTATACTTATATTACCCATAGTAAGATTAATCTTACCACATATTTAAATCTTTCTGATATTAATTTCCCAGTGCTTTCATAAAATATATGTATAGTTATTTACATACAAATTTGGTTCGCTATGGCTCACGATTAATTGTTTAAATCCGTCGTTCCTCCGGATTTTCACTTAAGAGAAATTAAATTAAAAGATAAATTTTCTTATTGTCTGTTTTATCTCCTTCGAAGTCAGTTCATTAATAATATTTTTTCTTCAAAAACTAATCTGGCTCTCGCCACCCCCTTAAAAAAAGAAAAATAAAAAATAAAAAATAAAATTGATTTATGCTTCAGTTAGAACTGATCCTTCTTCCATAGCAGTTGTACCTTTGTACACCTTGTTAGCAGTTGTGTCTATTGTTTGACTTGCGTCAATCAACATATCAGCAGCCTTTGAAGTGTCAGCAGCTTCATAACCAGCAACTACAAGAGCAATCTTTCCTGTTGCAAATCCATCATAACTTGCAATCATGAATTCTCCTGCACCAATACCAGTTGCATCTGTGAACGCAGTGTCACATAATGCACCACCTAACTTTTCAGCTGTAGCTGAATTAATACAACTTCCTCCAACAAGAACAACATTTCTGTCTTGCCATGAAGATTTTTCACT
>CAZRXO010000017.1:0-18753 GCA_964604105.1 Candidatus Woesearchaeota archaeon
TGCTGTTATGATTATTTATTAAAAAAACCTAAAAACTTTTGAGGGGTGCTATAGAAAATGTCGTGATGAAGGGAAAAATATTGAAGTGCCAAAAAATTATTGTGTTCAAGCTGTAAATATCCCAGATTATTGCATTCTTAATCCTTTTTTTAGCCTTTCTGAAAAATCAAGAACGACATATGAGAAATTTATTGCAAGAGAATTAAGAAAGAAATATCATTTAAAAGGGTTATCTGGAATACTTAGGATAGATAATTACACAGAATCTTTTTTAAAACAGAAAAAAGATTTAGGAGATCAAGATATTTTGAATATTCTTCTTTTGCTTAATTCATTAAATAAAGGAGAAGTAAAAAGAAGAATAACAACATATATAGATTTAGATTTAGAAGATACAGACACAGAGTATGGCGGGATTGTTACCTCTCAATTTGCAAGTCTAGACCCTAATGAATCTCCATTACAATTTATCTCAATACCTCCTGAGATTAAGAAGGGGAATAATATTTATTGCCCCCAAGAAGAACTTCTTAAGAGAGTTAACAAAGGAGAACATGAATTTCATTTTCATTTACATACGTTCTTAAAAAAAGAAATAACAAATAAAAACATAGACCCCCAATCTTTTCATGGCCCTTCAATTGAAGATTTGAATATTTCTCGTTCAGAGAATTTTAAGGGGGTAGTAATATCTAGTACAAATGATCGGTCGTTTAATGTAGATTATTATAATCCAGAAGGAAAAGTTATTGATCTTGGATTTTATAATAAATGTAAATAATTTTTAATTTTCATCTATAACTTCTATGGGTTTTAGTTTTTTTGCTTTTAATTCAGAGAGAGTCCATTGTTTAATTTTGCTTCCCCATTGATGCACAAATTCAGGTTCTCCTTGTTTGTTTATCCCGATGTAAAGAACAACATGAGTATATAGCCTATTTTTTTTATTACGCGAACTTGAAGGGTTATAAGTTCCAATGATCATTCCAGGTTGAATAATCTTGTCTTTTGCTAAAGTTTCCAATTCTTCATAACTATTGATAGGAAACAAAATATTATTGTTATCTCGAAGATTCCATGCATTTGCAGGAGTATAATGTTTTCTATAAAGTTTTTCTGCTGCTTGTGTTGCATAATTTGCACACCTATAAGGACGAAGATTAAATTTTGGGGTTTTGGGGATTTCATTTTGAACTGTTTGTTCAAGAGCTGTTGGATTTGTGGTTTCACCTTCGATATTATCGTCGGAGAAAACTGGTGTTGCAGTAGCAATAGCTAATAAAGGAACTAATAAAAAATTAAGTAGAGTTTTTTTGTAATTCATTTTAACTGTTAGATTCTCCAGAAAATTCTGAATAATTATTTCTTACTTTTCTTATATGATTTATTGTTTGACCAGGCAATTTTATTTCTCTATTGTTTCTTTCTGCTCTATCTGCTGCTGAAACAAGCCCATACTCTCCCATGTTGTATGCTGCTGAAACTAAATTTTGTTGCTCTTCTCTTGAAAATTCCTCCCATTCAGGATAATTTTCTTTAAGATAATCTACTATTGAATTAAGATATTCTATTCCTGCTTCAAGATTTTGTTTATCATTATATGGATTTCTTACGAATCTTCTAGCAGTAGGAGGTAATAATTGCATTAATCCAATTGCTCCTGCTGAACTTTTTAGAATCTTTCCATTAAAAGTATGATAACCATCTGATTCTGCTCCCATCATTGCATAAGTAAAACATTTATCTACAAGAGGATTTGGATTTACTTTTTGATATATTTCGTCTACATAATCACTCCATCGTCTAATTTTCTCAGGGAGATTCTCTACAACAGGAGTGCATGTTGATTCTTCTTCAATTTTCTTTCTTTCAACATTTTGTCGTATTCTCTCGACGGCATCTGCGATTAATTTATCTTGTTCAAGAGAATATCCTGTTGAAGTAACAAATGCAGGGGGCATATTGATAATCTTTTCTAATCCTTTACTCTTAATTGTAACACATGAAGGTAAAGCTAGAGCTAAAGCTAGAATTAAGAAACTTCTTAAATTGAAATGCTCTTTATATTTATACATTTTTCTTCTTTATTATCTGAACTATCGTCGTCCATGTTAGTTAACTTTCCTTAGAACGAGACTTTATAAAATTTTAGGTGGGAAATTTTAAATACTCTTTAAACTTATTTTTAATATGAAGACATTGAATTTACATGTTGATTATATTAAATTTAAACCGCTGAAGAAAGCGATTAAGAGTCTTGGAGATTTGAGCGATGTTGAGAAAGAAGAACAGGAAGTTAAAGATGCTCTTGTTGTTTTAACTGCTGTTGAAAAAGGCGACACTGACGTCGAGAAAGTTGTTGCGAAGTTGGTTGCTGATATTGAGGACATTTCAAAACAAGTAAAGGCACAGAATATTGTTCTTTATCCTTATGCACATTTGTCGTCTAATCTTGGGGATCCGAATGTTGCGGTTAAAGTTTTGGAAGAAGCTGAAAAGAATCTCAAGAAAAATAAATTTAATGTCGTGCGAGCTCCGTTTGGTTATTATAAAGAATTTGAATTAAAAGTTAAGGGTCATCCTCTTTCTGAATTATCGAGGGAGTTTAAGTTTGAGGAGAAGAAAGGATCCTCACAAGATGCAAAAATGGAAACTTCCTGTCATCTAATTTATGAGACCACAAGAAAAATGCTTGATGCAGATTTTATCAGTATCTCCGAAGTAAAAGGAAACAAAGCGATATTAAACTGGAAAAATTTTAAGGATCGAATAGATGAAAAACTCATAAAAAAGATAGAAGAAGAGGCTAACAAGAACTTAAATAAAGATCTCCCAGTTATAATTGAAGATCTCCCTCGAGAAAAGGCACTCAAGATATGTGGAAAGTTTTATGATGAGGTTGTCCCAAAAAAGTTCGATGAAGTTAGGGTTGTAACAATCAAGGGTTTACCTCCAGAACCTTGCATACATGAACATGTTTCCAACACAAAAGAAATTGAAGGGAAGATTAACATAGAAGGATTTGAAAAAGTTAGTAATGATTCTTATAGAATTAAGATAAAGGTTGAAGGACTTGATAATGAAGACGAGAAAGTAGATTATGAAAAATTATGGAAGATGATGTCTAAAGTTCGGATGTCAACTAACAAAGCTCCGAACGGATTGAAGACAAATATTGAACTTGGTAGAGATTTGGATTTATATATTATTAGTGAAATTGTTGGGCCAGGGTTGCCTTTGTTTACACCTAAGGGTGCTACAATAAAAAGAGAGTTGGAAAGATTTGCGATTGATGAAGAATTGAGACGGGGTTACTTGCACACTGACACTCCGATTATGGCGAAGAGTGATTTGTATAAAGTTTCTGGGCATTGGCAACATTACAAAAATGATATGTTTACTTTGCAAGTTGGAGGAAAGGATTTTGCTTTGAGACCCATGACTTGCCCTTTTCAATTTGTTTTGTATAAAAGGAAACCACGAACTTACAAAGAACTTCCCTTGAGATATGCTGAAGTTGCTAATTTATTTAGAAAAGAAAAATCTGGAGAACTTCGAGGGTTAACAAGAGTTTGGCAGTTCAAGTTAGCAGATGCACATATTATTTGTATGCCCGACCAACTTGAGAAAGAATTTGCAGGTGTTCTTGATTTGATAAAATATGTCATGGAAAAGGTTGGGGCTGATGAAAAAGATTTTTGGTATAGATTTTCAAAATGGGATCCTAAAGGTAACAAAGATAAGTATATTCAAGATCCAAAAGCATGGAATGAATCAGAAAAGATGATGAAAAAAATTCTTGATAAATTAAAAGTAAAATATGTTGAGGTAAAAGATGAAGCTGCTTTTTATGGTCCTAAATTAGATGTTCAGTATAAAGATGTTTTTGGAAAAGAAGATACTATGTTTACTGTTCAGATAGATTTTGCTCTTCCTGAAAGATATGATATGACTTACAAGGATAAAGATAATAAGGACAAAAGACCGATGGTGATTCATAGATCTTCTATTGGTGCTCCGGAAAGATTAATGGCTTTCTTGCTTGAAAAAACACAAGGTAATTTGAAAACTTGGCTTTCTCCTGTTCAAGTTAAAGTTTTGCCAATGAATGAAAAGAATTTGAAATATGCAAAGGAAATAAAAGAAAAATTATTTACAAAAAATATTCGGGTTGAACTTGATGATAGAGAAGAATCTATTGGCAAGAAAGTTCGGGATGCTCAAACTGAAAAGATTCCTTATATGATTACTATTGGAGATAAAGAAGAAAAAGCAAAAAATATTTCTGTTCGTTCACGAGATGGAAAAGTAGAATTTGGTGTTGGTGTTGATAAATTTATTGAGAAATTGGGGAAGGAGATTGTGGGGAGGAGTTAAGAAGTTAGAGAAGGGAATTGGGAAGAGGATTTTATTTTTCAGGGAATATTTCTCCCACATATCTTTTTAGTTCATCTGCGTGAGCAGAACGATATGACTCCAAAATCTCACTTACTTCATGACAGGATAGATGATGACCTGCTACAAAACGATTCCCCCTTCTAAAGGATTCTAGATCTTCTTTAACCTCGTCTAATCCTTTTTTATAGAATTCAAAACTAAGTCTACCAGATGAACCTGGGTTATAATTTCTAACTGTTCTCTCATATTCAAGATACTTCTTTTGCATAAAAGAGTACATAATTTTAAGCAAATCTGGAGGACACAAGGCTGCTGCTAATCCTCTCCAAGCAGATAGTTCTCTAGCCTCCTCGCTGGAACTCATTTTTCCCTTCTTTCTTTCTTTCTTTGTTTCATATCTTCTTTTTGTAAAAAAATGTATACTTCTGTTAAATTTTTTCTTATTTCTTTTAGAGGTCTTAAAATCTTTTCCTCAAACTCAGAATAAATTTCTACAAGGTCCCTTTCATTATAACAATTTAATGTAGAAATATAATCGCTTTCAAAATTATCAAATGCCTCATTTATTCTCCCAAAGAGGAGCATTCTTTCTGTTTCAAATTCACTATAGCCCATTAAGTCACATAATCCTTTTTTAGTCCCACCATTATCAAGAAAAATCTTCATATATTTATAATCTGGAGTTCTTGCTAATCTGCTATGAACTTCACTAATTCTTTGTCTCTTTTCAATATCTTGTCCAGGATAATATTTTTTCATTTTCTTAACTCCATAATTAATATAATCCCTTCAATTTTCTTAATATACTCTTGCCCCCTCTTTAAGGGGGAACATTTAAATATGCAAAGTCTATTTCTTAATTATGAAAGAATTAGAAAGTCTTGGTTTAACACAAGGAGAGATTAAAGTCTATCTTTCTCTTCTTAGATTGGGCTCGACTAAAACAGGAGAGATTTCTAAAAGGGCGAAGGTTTCTCGGTCTAAAATATATGAATTATTAGATAAGTTAATTGCAAAGGGTCTTGTTAGTTGTGTTACTAAAGAGAATGTAAAATATTTTGAGGCATCTAATCCAGAGAATCTTAAGAGTTATATTGAACAGAAGAAACTAGAATTGAATGAACAAGAGAAGACAATTAATTCTGTTATTCCGTCGCTGAAAAAACTTCAACAAGAAAAATCAGACAAACATCATTCGAAAGTATTCGAAGGATACAAGGGAATTAAAGTTGTATTCAATGAAATTTTAAGTACATTAAAAAAAGGCGACGAGTATCTTGCTTTTGCAGTTGAGGAAGAAAATTATGATGAAGAATTTTCCTTATTTATTTCTAATTACCATAAACAGCGAGAGGAAAAAGGAATTAAAGTTAAATTGCTCGGGCTTACAGATATTAAATCAAAATTAATGAAAGACTTGAAAAAACATAAAAGAATAGAATTTAAATTTACTCAAGAGAAGTTCCCAACTTCCACCTTAATCTTTGGAGATAAAATTTTTATCTTCATATGGAAAAATCCCTCAGGGACATTAATTGAATCTAAAGAAATCTCAAAGAGATATAAAGAAATGTTTTTGGATTTGTGGCAAAGGGCGAAAGATATTTAAACAAACTCTTCTTAATTAATTCATAATCTTCCCCATCGTTCAGCAGTCCATCTGTCGAATGATGGGTTTTATCTTAAAATGGAAAAGTGTGCAATATTTATTGATGGAGGATATTTGAATAGAGTTCTTAAAAATTATCTCAATGAACCAAGAATAGATTATGCTAAATTATGCGAGGAAATTTGTAAAAAGATTAAGGCAGATAGATTAAGAACTTATTTTTATCATTGTCTTCCATTTATTAGAGAGAACAATCAAGAAGATTTGCAAAAACATTCTTCAATGCAAAGATTTTTATCTAATCTTAAAAGATTGCCAAGATTTGAAATAAAACTTAGAAGACTTCAATTTATTGGAGGAAAATTTAAACAAAAGATGGTTGATGTTTTAATGTCTTTAGATATTGTGGAGATGTGTTTTAATAATAAAATACAACATGCAGTTTTAATAGTTGGAGATTCTGATTTTGTTCCTGCTGTTAAAAAAGCAAAAGATTGTGGGGCAATTATTCATTTATTTTATCATCCTAAATCTATACATAATAAAATTCTTGATGAAGCTGATGAACTTCACTTAATTAACGAAGAGTTAATTAATAATTCTAAAGAAAAATGAACTTTCAATTTTACCTCGAGAAATTGTTTGCATCGGAAGAATTTCAGAAATTTATCAAAGAAAACAAAGATGCTTACCCGTGCTCGGGATTTTTGACAATTGATTTTGAGGGCAAGGATAATAAGACTCACTTTGATTATTATATTCCTTCCATAAAGAAAATGTTTAGCTTTAAGTTAGAAGACAATTGCGCGATGATTCCTGTTGAGCAAATTCCTGAAGAAGCTCCAGGGAAAATTCAAATGAATTATAGTTTTTCTATGGAAAATATTCAAAAACTTGTTGAGGAGAAAATGATTGAAGAGAAGATTAAGAACAAAGTTCAGAAAATGCTGTTTTCTCTTCAGAGTTTGAAAGGAAAAGATTTTCTAATTGGAACTGTTTTCATTTCTGGATTAGGAATGTTAAAGGTTAATATTGATTTGGATGAAATGAAAATTACTGATTTCCAGAAAAAAAGTTTATTTGATATGGTTAATGTTTTTAGGAAGAAAGATAAAGAAGAGAAGGGGGAGAAAAATGGATAAGAAGGAACGAAAAGATAATTATAAGGCGGTTCATATAAACGATTTAGTTACCATAAAAGAACCACCCGGTTTAGATAGTCTTACTTTATACAAAGAGGTTCAAGGAATATTTTTTGAGGAAGAAGAACGAAAATTTTTATTTGAGGATTTTATAAATGGGTCTTTTTCCCACCGACTAAATAAAAAAGATTTAAAAATGATTGAAAATATTGGAATAAAAATTATGCCCTATGAAATATTCAAGGAATATACTTCGGTGAACCCTATTTTTCGTGCTTCAGTCCATACATTAGAATTAGATGGAGATTTTAATGAAGACGATTCTGACGAAGAAAAATAAAAAGGATTAAAAATCTTCGAGAACTATTATTCTTATGCATTCACATAAAAAAGAGGTTAAATTAAAGTCAATTAGCAAACTTGGAATTGTGGGTTTGTTTTCTTCATTGGGCTTTGCAGCAGTTGTAACAATTTGGTCTGTTTATCTTGAATCATTTTTACATAATCCAGCATATGTGGGTTTTCTGACTTCATTTTTTTCAATTGTCTCTCTTGGTTCTTATTTTTTTTTAATTCCAATTATTGAAAAACACAATAAAATAAAATTATATTCTTTAGCATTAATTATGTATATTATTTCTTATTTTGCTTTTTTTGTTTTGTCAAATATTTATTTGGTTGTTATACTTGGGACCTTGCTTGCGATAATGGTTAGTATGAGGGTTACTTGTTTTGGAATTCTTGTTAGAAATAAATCAAAGAATGATAAAGTTTCTAAAAATGAAGGAGTGATTTACACTGCATCAAATATTGCTTGGCTTTTTGGGCCATTGATTGCTGGTTTTATTGCAAATCGTTATGGGTTGAACAAGGTATTTCTTTTTGCGGTGATTATTTTAATTTTTTCATTTTCTTTGTTTCATTTTTTTAAGGTTAAAGATAATCATAAGGTTAAAAAAATTGATAAAAATATATTGAGAGTTGCTAAAGATTTTTTTTCAGGAAAAGAGCGACGGCTTGCTTATGTCTTAGGAGGGGGTGTTAATTTCTGGTGGGCTTTGATTTATATTTATATGCCAATTTATATTATTGAACATGGCCTAGGAGATATTGTGCTGGGAGTTTTTTTGGCAGCCATAGTTGTTCCACTAATTTTATTTGAGTATTATTTCTCTCGGATAGCAGGAAGAATTGGCTTTAAGAAAATATTCTTTATGGGTTATTTTATTCTCGGGGTTTGTGCAGTTTTGTGTTTTGTATTTAATACTCCTTATGTTATTTTAGGACTTTTGGTTTTGGCAAGTGTAGGTGCATCTATGATTGAACCCACAACAGAAGCTTATTTCTTTGATATTGTTTCAGTAAAACAGCGAGATAGATTTTACGGGCCTTACAACACTGCGATTGAAGTCGGGGCTTTCAAGGCAACAGCTGTTGCGGCAGTGATACTTTTGTTCTTGCCTTTTGAATATATCTTTTTATTTTTTGCATTAGGAACTTTTACATTGGCTTTAATGTCTTTGAGAGTAAAGAATATAATTGAATGTAAAAGGTAAAAGAAAGTTTTAAAAACTTAAAATCAAAATTATTTCTATGAATTTAAGGAAAAAACAAATTAATGCAGCAGAAAAGTATGCTGAGGATATAATGAAACAATTAGAAAACAGAGAATTTGATAGATCATATGTAAATTTTTATATTGAAGATAATCTTCCC
Organism: Candidatus Woesearchaeota archaeon; assembly: GCA_964604105.1. Taxonomy (GTDB): domain Archaea; phylum Nanobdellota; class Nanobdellia; order Pacearchaeales; family GW2011-AR1; genus CAYZVU01. Next base: position 8,866 of record CAZRXO010000017.1, read on the forward strand.
TGCTGTGCTGATTATTCTCTGACTCACTTCCGAGCTATTCCTTGGGATGAAGTTTTATAATAATTATTTTTGAACAATAAATCTAATTTTTAAAAATTGAATCAAAGAAGTCCCTGTATCTTTCTGCATTTTGCTTTGATTTAATATCAAAGGCTGTTATCTCTTGGTCAGCTACAATATGGATGACATGGTCTTTGAAGATAAAAACTCCTGTTGGAAACTTTGTATCTACGAATTTAACTTTGTCTGGGGGATTATAGTATTTTGTTGGTTTGTAGTTTTTCTCGAAGAATGTTTTCATGTTTTTATTTAGAATCAATCTTAAATTTATTTTGTTTGTTTTTCTTAGGTCATGGTAGAAGAGAAAAAAGTTTTGAAAGTCGTCTCTTTTGAGAATCTCGTTTAGGCCGAGGACACAAATTTCTGTTTTCTCCTTGGTTGCATTGAACAGTTCATAGAATAGTGACTTTAATCCTTTCATTCCTTGAAAGACTCTGCTGTATTGTATTTGCTCTTGTTGTTTTTGTTTTTCTAATAGCGACGGGATTACTTCTTTTATTTTGGTTTTTTCTTCTTCTAAAGAACGAATTTTTTTGTCTACAAATTCGAGGAGTTGATTGGGGTTGGTTGCAGAGAACTTTCTTCTGTTTTCTTTTATAATATGGCTGACTAATCCTTTTTCAATTAATTTTTCTAGGATTGGGTAAACTTTTGCATGAGTTACTTGTGATTTTTTGGAAATTGGTCCAACTGTTGTTTCTCCGAGGTCAAAGAGTGCAAAATAAACTTTGATTTCTCCTTCAGTAAAACCTAGTTCTTGAAATATTTGTTTTTGCTGTTTGTTCATTTTCTAAATATTTGTTAAAGCGAAAAACTTGACAAAGTCGGTTTTGAGTTACTAATCTCGAGCAACTTATTGTAAGCATTTCTATTGCTCCCTAAGGAGGAAGTAGTATTTAAGAGTTGTGGTGTTGTCGCTGAAGGATGGGAAATGAAAATGAAAATTATGAAAGTAGAATAAAGAATTTAGTACTAAAGGAAAGTTCAAAATGTTTAGAATATATTAAAAATGAAAAACTTTATTACAAAGTCCTAATCGGAATTGGGGCATTGGCTGTAGGTTATTCTTTTTATCCAAATCATGGAGAATTAATTAATCAACTCCCAAAAGAAAGTATTAAATCTTTTATGGACAATTTATTTTTGTTTGGATCTAATTTTATCCTCTTTGGTTCTCTTGGACATCATATTCTTAACGGGGCGGAAAAAAGACTTAAACATAAGTTGGGAATTGAAAAATTGCTTATTGACGAGGGAGAAAATGAAACATTGGATGGATGAAAAAATCGAAAAAGATACTTTCAAGTCTATTAGAAATACCTTTGCTCTGGATACTGGATTTCGAGTGGCGGGAGGAATTTCGTTAATCGGCGCTTATTTGATTGATTCGCCTGCAAGAGGGTATCTTGGATTTTTTGGAGCAATCGCATATATCGTAGGAGAATCATTTGACTTATACCATAAGTTTTGGACTAATAGATACATTAAAGAAAATCTCGTCGAAAGGGAGGAAAGAAGATGAATAAGAAAGATATGGACACAATAGTAGAGCTTAGTAAGGGTCTTTGTAATGGCAATCTAAGAGAACTTGATTTTTTAAATCAGATATATCACAAAACAGAAGGAAGAGTTGGAGAAAATCCTGTGAATAAAAATTATTTTGAACAACCTGAAGATTTATTTGACTCTTTTGGAAACGGATTTATTAGAACAGAATTGATAACTAGATGTGGGTTTAGACTCGGAGGGAAAGATGAATATGGGGAACTCAAAGATTTTAAGATTAGAAATATTACAGATAAGTATAAAAGAATATCTGCAAATGTTGGGAGGATTACAGGTATTGGACTTGATCTAATTTTGTTTGGGCTTACTACTGGTCTAATAATGGGGGGAATTTATTATTTTATTAAATAAAATGACTGATGAAAAAAAGCGTAGCCTTAAAAAAGTACTCTCTAATCTAAAGTCAGGGGATTTAGTATATGTGGTGAATAGATTTAGTAACGGCATTCATCATATTTTAGGTTTTTTTGAGGAATATGCTTATTTTGAAAAATTGGTTCGTGATGACGAAGGTTTTCTTTACGAGAAAGATATAGAAGATGGTGTCAAATGGGAAAATGGATTGGTACTTTATCCCCCAATTAATTTTAGAGGACAAACTCTTTCTCGGATTAAATTCTTAGAGGGAGGAATACATTCAGCGAAGGATGTTTTAGAGGCTTATAAAGACAGAAAAAATATTAGAAGAGCTTTAGAAAAAAATGATCTGGGATATTATAATAAAATCTTAGAGATATTATCTAAGAAAGAGGGAGTAGAGAATGACTGACGAAATAGAAAGACCTAATTTAGAAATTTATGCAAATCAAGGGAATCTGATAGTAGACTTACAAGAAGGAATGAAAATAGTTTTACCTATGCATTTTTATCCTCCTCAGCCTTTTCTTTGTTTGAGCAAACCTCATTCACTTGAAGAAAAAGATATTCCATATTGTCACACACTCTCAGATAAGTGGGAATCTAAAGATACTCTTTCCAGAAAAGAATTGCACCCAATTTTTAATAAAGGAAGTTGGGGATATGATGCATTTAATAGAATAGTTCAAGAAGCAGAAACCATCAAACAAAAATGTGAGAAAGCAAATCCTTACCAATAATTACTTCTCAACAATAAATCTAATCATTAACTCACTATTCTTTTTTTCTAAAATCTTAAAACCTGCTTTCTTAAACAAATTATGAATTTCGTCCTCTCTGAATAAATAGTAATATCTTTTTCCTTTGTCTGTCCAGCCTATGTATTTTTCCTGTTCTCGATATCTTTTGAATCTCTTTGATTCTTTGTTCCAGACTCCGATGAGTGCTTGGGCTTTTGGTTTCATTACTCTGTAAAGTTCTTTTATTGCTTGTTCTTGTTGTTCTTGAAAAATGCTGTGTAGAGAGGAAATTGAAAGTGCAGCGTCGAAGAAATTGTCTTCAAATGGAAGTTTTGTCATATCCGCGACGATGCACTCTGCAGATATTTTTTGCTTTCGTGCTTTTTGTTTTGCTAAACGAATCATTTCTTTTGAAAAATCTGTGATGTACATTTTTCCATTTTTGATTTGTTGAAGATGTCGTCCTGAACCTGCGCCTATTTCAAGAACATTTCCTTTTTGTTTATTGAGAAATTCTATTGCTAAAGTTGATGCTCGTGTTTTATGTTTGTGCCATTCTGGTGCGATGTTGTCCCAGGTTTGTTTTTGTGATTTTTGTTTCATAAAAAATTAATTACAATAATTCTTATAAACCTTCATGTTCTCAGATTTGCATGTATCAAATAGGAGAATTTTGGGCAGAAGAAAATAGTCCTAGAAAAAATTGTTATAAAGTTATTCCTCAAACAATTGCTCGAGATATTAAAGAAATGACTATGAATGGATTTAATTTAGTTTATGAGGCTCTTGGAAAATTAGGATATAAATTCAGAGATGCTGGGCACGATTCAAAAGAAGTAATTGTCTCATTAAACAAACCTATTTCTAAAGAACACTTAAAACACTTAGAAGATTCTTTTTTTATTGAAGCAAATGATGGAACTCAATTAGGGTTTTGTTAGAAATATTCGGAGAAAATTAAGAAATAAATCCCACGAAGTAGTTCGGGGATTTTGGAGAATACTATTAAGATGAAAAGTCTTAATTCTGATGTTCAACCTATTGCAATGATTGAGCAAATAATGTGAAGTTTACTTTTGGATTAATAGATTTCTTGACGGAAAATCCTGAGGCACGACGTATTTGGAGTTTGTATTATTTTTTGGAAAATCTCTCTAAATTTCTTAAGTTCTTTTCATGTTTTATTTGTCTTAAGAAAATTCTTTCTTGCTCTGCTTCCCCCTTTAATATATTGTACATCTGCCGTAATCCCAGACCAATTACTAAAGCTCCGCCTGTAGCGAGAGTATAATACACAATGTTTTCTACTAAATTATATTCTTCCATCTAATTTGCTAATAAGAACCATATTTAAATTTTTCTATTTTTACCACGAAATCATTCCCCCTCAAATTCAACCAAACTAAAAACTTTGTAATTTTTTAATTTCTCTTTTCCCCCAAGATTCGGCAAATCTACTATGAATGCGAATTCTATAATGTTTCCTTGAAGTTGTTCAATGAGTTGGGCAGATGCCCTCGCTGTGCCACCTGTTGCAATGAGGTCGTCTATGATTAAAACTTTTTGTCCTGGCTTTATTGCATCTTTGTGAATTTCAACTGTGTCTTTTCCATATTCTAAATCATATTCTTGAGAAATTGTTTTGTAAGGGAGTTTTCCTTTTTTTCTTATTGGAACAAAAGAAGCACCGATTCTTTCTGCGAGGATTGCTCCGAAGATAAAACCGCGTGATTCAATTCCTGCTACAACACTTATATGTTTATTTTTGTATCTATTTTCTAAAATCTTAATTGCTTTTTTCATTGCTTCGGGATTTTGCATCATTGTTGTGATATCTCGAAACATTATTCCTTGCTTAGGAAAATTCGGAATTGTTCGAATTGAATTTTTTATAAAATCTAAATCTTTATTTGTTGAATCTCCTGAAGCTAATTTTTCAATTGTTCGAATTAAAAGTTTTTTTACATTGTTTGCATTTTGTTTCATGACCTTTTCAATTTCTTCCCAAGTTACTGGTTGCTCTGATTTCTTCCAGCAGTCATAGTCTGTTGACATAGCGACGACAGCATATTCTAATTCTGCTTCTCTTGCAAGAATTGCTTCTGGTGCTGTTGACATATTTATTACATGTGCGAATTTTTGAAACATAAAAGATTCTGCTCGTGTTGAAAATCTTGGTCCTTCAATTGTGAATATTGTTCCTATCTTGTGATGTCGTAATTCTAATTCTTGACATGAATCAATTAAATATGTTCTTAGTTCCTCGGAGAAAGGGTCCGCTAAACTTGTGTGTTTTATTTTGTCTTTGAAATCGTCGTAGAAAGTTATTTGTCTGTGTTTTGTGAAGTCGATGAATTGGTTTGCGATTACAAAGTCGCCGGGTTGAATATTATTTCGTAAACTTCCGACAGCCGTTGTTGCTAGAATATATTTACAACCGAGTTTTGCAAGAGCATAAATATTTGCTTTGTTGTTTACGTTTGTCGGGGGGATTTCGTGGTTTAATCCGTGCCGTGAAAGAATAAAAACTTCTGCTTCACCGAGTTTTCCTTTTTTAATTTTTGAACTTGTTTTTCCATAAGGAGTTTCTACCTCGAGCTCTTCGACATTTGTTAGAATATTATCTTTTTCTAAACCTGAACCGCCGATGATTCCTATTTTCATGTATTAAAAATATAGAAAGATTTTATAAGGATTTCAGTGATTGAAAATATATGTTTCAGAGAAATCTTGTTTGTTAACAAACTACTTAAAGTTGTTTTACAATTTAAATATATGAAAAGAAAAAGAAGAAAGGTAATTTTTGGTCTCGGAATTTTAACATTCTTAGTCCTGATTATGTTCTCTTTTGTTTTAGAAAATCGAGGGTTTGTTCCAGAGATGGTCTTTTTTATTTTCTTGATAAGTTTTCTTTATGTTATTTATGATAGGCTAAACCTGAATCTTCCAATTTTTATAATTTTTATTTTGTCCTTGGTGCCACATACTCTTGGGTTTTTGGGGTTTTATACTGTGTCGCCTCTTCCGATTCAATGGGATCATGTAACTCATTTTTTCCCGTTGCTTGCAACAACATTGATGTTCTTTAATTTTTTACATAAGTGGATGGATAAAAAATTCTTTTCCTTTAAGACAATCTCTTTAGTTTTGATTGTTATGTTAGCGGCAATGGGAATTGGGACAATAATTGAGCTGGTGGAGTTCGCTGGTTTCTTGTTTCTTGGTTTTGGCGACGGTGGTTTATTTTTTGGAGCAGGCGATGCGTGCCCACAATTTATAAATTTCACAGAGCAAATTATCTATTCTGGTGGGGGTTGGTTCAACACAATGTATGATTTAATCTGGAATGATATTGGAATTTTGGTTGGGCTCGCAATTATGATTTTTGTTTATTACACTTTTCCAAAAGTGTTAGGTTTTTATAAGATGAGAATTCTAAAAAAGAATGGAAAAAGCAAGAGAAAATAATCTTAGAAAACCGACCAAGACTATTTCAGGAATTGCACCTGTTGCAGTGATGCTTCCTCCTCGGAAATGCGAGCATGGTTGCTGTGTGTATTGTCCGAATTTGAATGTGCCACAAAGTTATACTCCCCGGAGTCCTGTTGTTCTTCGTGCTTCGGCTTGGGGTTATGATTCTTACAAACAAGTTGTTGCGAGGTTGGAAACTCTTGAAGCGATGGGGCATTCTGTTGAGAAAGTTGAGCTGATAATTATGGGGGGGACTTTTTTGCAGTATCCGATGGAGTTTCAGAATAAATTTGTGAAAGGACTTTATGATGGTTTGAATTGTAGGAAGTCTAAAACTTTGAAGGATGCGAAGAAATTAAATGAGACAGCGAGGCATAGATGTGTTGCACTTTGTATTGAGACTCGGCCAGATGTGATTGATGTTGAAAGGATGTTGGAATTTGGTTGCACGCGAGTGGAGTTAGGTGTTCAAATTATTGATGATAAAATTTATGAAAAAGTTTCTCGGGGGCATAAAATTAAAGATGTTGTTGATGCTACGAAGGTTTTGAAAAATGCTGGATTTAAAATTGGTTATCATATTATGCCCGGTTTGCCGGGAAGTAATATTAAAAAAGATTTAAAATTATTTAAGAAAATGTTTTCTGATTCAAAGTTTAAACCAGACCAGTTGAAATTGTATCCTTGCCAAGTTATGCCTTGCTCTGAATTAGAGAAAATTTATTGGAAAGGAAAATACAAACCTTATACAAAAGAGGAAACTGAAAAAGTTTTGCTTGCGATGTTGAAAGTTGTTCCAAATTATTGTCGTGTTATGAGGATGATGCGAGAGATTCCACCTGAATATATTGTTGCTGGAACAATTCATATTGATTTGAGAAAGGATATTGAAGAGTTGTTGAGGGGGTCTGGCACCCAAGGGTGTAACCGCAAGGGTCACGAGAACCTGCAAGCAGGTACCCCGAATACCCTAAAGGGCACAAGAAATATTCGTAAGAATATTTTTACTAAGGGCAAAGAAATTAAAGAGATTCGTTATAGAGAGGTTGGATTTAATATGAAAGATTTGAATTTAGATTTAAAATTGCGAATTACAAAATATAAAGCTTCTGGTGGTGGGGAATATTTTTTAGAGATTGTAAATAAAGATAATATTTTGTTTGGGCTTTTGAGGTTGAGAATATTTGATGAGTTGCATTCGCTGAACGCGAATGATATTAGTGGCTCGAAATCGCAGGCGGATTTCTCACTGAAGAAAGTAATTAAGATGAAAAATTCTGATAATAAATGTTCAACTAATCGCAAGGGTATTAAGAGTTCTTCGATTAATAAATTTTGTATGCTCCGAGCGAAGGGCAATGAGCGAGCAATTTTGAGAAAAGAAAAGGTTGCAATCATCAGAGAGTTACATGTTTATGGTCCTGCTTTGAAACTTGGCGAGGCTGGAAATATGGGGGGGGCACAACATACTGGCTTGGGAAAATGGCTTTTAGAGGAGGCGGAAGAGATTGTTCGAGCGAAAAAGATTAAAGAATTGAAAATTATTTCTGGTGTGGGGGTTAGGGAGTATTATAAGAAGTTTGGATATAATTTAGAGAGAGAATATATGGTTAAGAAAATTTAAATCTTAGCAAGTTTCCATAAAGTATCAAAGTAATTCTCAAAGTTTTCTGCAATTTCTTTTGAAGTTATAAGATATACAAAAGGTTTTTCTCTCCATGCTGTTATAAGAACCTTATTTTTGTAAATATCAATTGTCGAGGGTAAGGGAAAATCTACAAATTTCATTTGTATAAATTTTGGAGGTTTGTTATAATGTTTTGATTTCTTTAATTCTCTGCTTGCAATTCCTTTAAGTTTTATTCCTTTTTGTTTGAAAAATAAAAACTCTTTAGCATAAAAATCATTTGCAATTTGAGAGTATTTTTCCTCGTGGACATAAAAATATTTGAAAGTATCACCTCTTTTGGAATCCTTAAGGAATATCTCATAGGCTGTTTTAAGCCCGTTTATACCTACAAAAATTTCAGCAAATTGATTTTCTTTTTTATCTGAAATTTTTTCTAAGTTTGGAAGGATTTGATTAAGTATTTGTAGATTATCTTTAATCTCTTTTTGTTTGTTCTCTAAAAATTCTTTTAATCTATTTGGTTCTACAGCCTGAAAGTATTTGGTTTTTTCCCTCATAGTATAACTGATTATTCCTTTTTCTAAAAGTCGTCCTAAAACTTCATAGACTTTTGAGTAAGAAATCTTAGACTCTTTTACAACGGGTCCGACGGTGGAAGAACCAAGTTTCAGTAATGCTAAATATGCTTTAGCTTCGCCTTCTGTTAATCCAAATTTTTTAAGGTCTTCTTTCATGATTAATAAAATAATTTGATTTTTATAAAACTTCCTATAACATCCCCCTTACGGGGGATATATATTTTATAAATATAAAACCTCGAGGAAGACTATGGAAGAACAAGAATTAATTAAACATATAGAAAGGCACGAAGCATCCCCCTTAATTAGAAATGCCCTTATGGATGGAAGAAGAGTCTCTCAAGAAGTTCAAGATTTTTATGGATTGGAAACAACAATTTTTCTTGGTGCAGGGAGAATCCCCCAAGTAAGTTATTATCTAAAATCTACATCAGAAAAAAGAAAATCTGGTTTACCTGAAGAGATAGTGGAAATTGTAAATCCTTTTTGCAAAAATCCTTTGGCTCCGAATTTATTAAATTATGAAGATGTTCGAGAAAATTTTTCAAAATGGGAAAAACATCGTGAGAAAGATGCTATTTTACTTATTCCTACAGGTTTTATTTCTTTATTGGTTGGTGTAGTAAATTATTTTGCGGAAAGACCTATTCTGGGAATTCCTATGCTTGCATTAGGGGTTGGGGGGATTGTATTTCCTTTCTTTTACCCGAGAGAATTAAAGAAAAGTGAAATTAGTTCTTTAGAAGAATACATAAAATTATATCGTGGAACATTGAATACAGACCGATTTATTGAAAATAATTATAAAAATTATTTTGTTCGAGAAAATCTTAAACCTTAATCTTTATTAGTAGTTTATCAAAACCCATGACTTCCCAACCTTCTTAGAATGTGTTTGATTTCGTCGATTGTTTTTTGTTGGGATTTTTTATCAGACATTCGCACAATTTTTATTACAAGCTCGTTTAATTTTTCTAGATCATAAAATCTTATTCCATAACTACTTACTATAAAATAAAATCTAAAATTTTTATATTTTAATTCTTTAACTAAAATTCCTGAAACTTGGCCTAATTCTTTTCCTTTTTTAGGATTCTCTTTCAAAGAATATAGTAAATCCAAAACCTTAACTGACTCCCCCTTAAATTTTTTGAAAATTTCTTGTTTTAATCGCTCGCTTATTTCGACTTTGGCCACTTTTTCTTAGCCTCCGCTAAAGCCTGTTCTATAGAGATGAACCCTTCTTCATTATATAATAAATCTTGGAGCTGTCTTTGAACTGCACTATTATACAATCTCAATAAAATATTTGAAAATGTTTCTCCTTTATTTCCAAATTCTCCTATCTTTTCTTTTACATCTTTTGCTACAGCAATTGTTGTCATTTCCATAATTATTATATTTGTTATAATCTTTATAAATTTTATGGTTTTAAGGCTTTGTCCGGAATAGATTTTTCAAAACCGAAAATTAGTTATTCTCGAGG
>CAZRXO010000018.1:0-16456 GCA_964604105.1 Candidatus Woesearchaeota archaeon
GTAAAATGGATAAATAAATCTAAAGAAGTTTTACATCCAAAGCCAATTTATTTTAAGAGAGAAGATAAGGGCTTATCTGTTGAAGTTGGAATTCAATATAATTCTGGGTATAGAGAGAATATTTTTAGTTTTGTAAATACAATTAATACTATCGAGGGTGGAACTCATGTTTCAGGGTTTAAGACTGCTTTGACTCGTGTGATTAATGATTATGCAAAGAAAAAGAATTTATTGAAAAATGAAAATTTGTCAGGGGATGATGTTCGTGAAGGTTTGGCTTGTATTATTAGTTTGAAAATTGCTGAACCGCAATTTGAAGGTCAGACAAAAACTAAGTTGGGAAATTCTGATGTGAAAGGTTTTGTTGATTCTTTAGTTACTGTTGCTTTGTCGGAATTTTTTGAGGAGAATCCTACTATTGCTAAGAAGATAGCTTCAAAAGCAATGGACTCTGCGAAGGCGCGGTTGGCTGCTAAAAGGGCGAAGGAATTAGTTCGTAGAAAAAATGTATTTTCTCTTGGGGGTTTGCCTGGTAAGTTGGCGGATTGCTCGAGTAAGAAAAAAGAAGAAACAGAATTGTATATTGTTGAGGGAATTAGTGCGGGGGGTTCTGCAAAAAATGCACGTGATAAAAATTGTCAGGCGATTTTACCGTTGAGAGGTAAGGTGTTGAATGTTGAAAAAGCAAATCCTGCAAAAGCTTTGTTGTCTGAGGAAATTACAAATTTGATTACAGTTATTGGAACTGGTGTTGGTGAGCAGTTTGATATTTCTCGATTAAGATACAATAGAATTATTTTAATGGCTGATGCTGATGTTGATGGTGAGCATATTAAAACTCTTTTGTTGACTTTCTTTTTTAGATTTATGCCAGAGTTAATTAAGAATGGAAATGTTTATGTTGCAATGCCGCCGTTGTTTAGAATTCGTAAGCGAGGGGACCATTATGTTTATAGTGAGGACGAATTGAAAAAAGCTTTGGAGAAAGTTGGTGGGGGAAATGTTACAAGGTTTAAAGGTTTAGGTGAAATGAGTTCTACACAATTATGGGAAACAACAATGAATCCAAAGAAAAGAATGATTAAAAAAATTTATATTGAAGATGCTGTCGAGGCTGACCAGACTTTTTCAATGTTAATGGGTGATGATGTTCAAGCTCGTAAAGAATTTATTCAGGAAAATGCGGGGGAGGCCGAGTTGGATGTTTAAAATGAAAGCAAAAAAAATTTATTTGGAAGGTGGGGGAAAACATGAAGAAAGAACTTTTGAAGATTTAGAAAAAGAAGTTTTATCTTCGACGAGGAATAAGATAATCTTTGAATTAGATTTTGCAAGATATGGAGACAAAATTTTGACAAGAAAAAAAAGGGATAGGAATTATTTTATTGGCTTGGGGGCTGAGGAAATTAATTTTGCATCTGATTGCAATTCTTTTGATGAAATTAAAGAAAGGATAAGTCAATCAGATATTTTATATATTGCTGGAGGAGATACGGAACTTTTATTAAAAAAGATTAAAGAAGATGGTTTAGATAAATTAATTAGAAATTTTAAAGGGATTCTTATTGGTAATGGTGCAGGTGCATATGCTTGTTGTAAAGAATATATTAAAATAAGGGAAGACGTTGTTCAAGTTATCCCTTCACTAGGATTAGTAAATTTTTGTTGTAAGGCTCATTATGAAGATAAATTTGATGAAACTCTAAAAAAATATTCTAAAGATAGAGATATTTATGCAATTTCTGAAGATTCTGTTATTATTATTGAAGATGATAATCTTAAATTTATCGGGAAGGCATATCTCTTTTCTAATGGAAAGAAGATAAGAAAAAAATGAAACAACAAATTGAAAAATCAATGCAAGAAAGTCTTGAAGCAAAAAAAGATTTTTTCAGCGAGGCTGAGAATATCGAGAAAATTGCAATGAAGATTTTTGAAGTTTTTAAAAATGGTGGCAAGGTTTTGGTTTTTGGAAATGGTGGAAGTGCAGCTGATGCGCAACATATTGCAGGAGAATTAGTTGGAAGATTTAAAATTGAACGACGGGGTTTGCCGTGCATTGCGTTGACAACAGATACTTCTATTTTAACAGCATGGTCAAATGATTATGATTACTCGACAGTATTTGAAAGACAGGTCGAGGCTTTGGCTAAGCAAGGAGATATTTTATTAGGTATTTCAACTTCTGGAAATTCAGAGAATGTGATTAAAGCTTTTGAAAAAGGCAAAGAGTTGAAAACTTTTAATATTTCAATGACTGGAAAAGATGGTGGTAAGTTGAAACAAATGAGTGATTTGAATATTAATTCAAGTTCGAGCGATACTCCGCGGATTCAAGAATGTCATGTTTTGGCTTATCATATAATTTGCGATTTAGTTGAGAGGAGGATGTTTGGATAATGGCGAAGATATTAGTTTTTGGGGATAGTGTTGCATGGGGAGCTTTTGATTTTGAAAAAGGTGGTTGGGTTGATAGATTAAAAGTAAGTTATCTTAATGAGATTGATAAAGAAAGTGGTGAACCAAAATATTATGTTTATAATTTAGGAATTTCTTCTGATGATACTAAAGGAACTTTATTTAGATTGAAGACTCAAATTGAGATAGTTGAGGAGATAGAACCTGATGATTATATTTTTGTTTTTTATCTTGGAGAAAATGATGCAAGGTATATTAAAGAACCAGAAAATAAAGTTGTTAGTTTAGAAGATTATGAAAAAAATTTAAATGAGATTATTAAGATTGCACGAGGGTATTCGGATAAAATATTTTTTATTGGAATGGGAGAAATTGATGAAACAAAAACAAAACCTTATCTTGTTGAAACACAAGACTATTATGAAAATAAAGATATTAAAGAATATAATAATAAATTAAAAGAAATTTGTGAAGATGAAAAAGTTGATTTTATAGATATGCAAGGAATTTTGGAAAAAAGTGATTTGTATGATGGACTTCATCCTAATGAAAAAGGTCATGAAAAAATACATAAAAGAATTAAAGAACATTTAGATAATAATTTAAAATAAAATGGAGAAAATAATTAAAAAAAATAAAAGGGGTTCAAGCGGAATGGAACCCAAAATGTTAACACCAAGTTCTGATAATATTAATGACTTCAAATATTTAAATGTTTTGGTTAGTTTAATTAATAGTCGTGCCAGGATGGCGGAATGGTCAACGCAACTTGTTAACACCAAGTGCCCTTTTAGGGTAGTGGGTTCAATTCCCACTCCTGGCGCGGCAAATTCTAAATTAAATGAATCTCTAAGGAGAAAATTATAATGGCGAAGAAAAAAGCAAAATTATCAACACCAGAATGGATTTTAGAAGGCTTTGATAGCGAGGAGGATTATAATAAAACTAAAGGTTTAGGAAAACAGAAAGTGAAGAAAGAGCCTGACAAGGTTTTCAAAATTAGAATGTGTCCGAAATGTGGTAGCGATGAAGTTAATGTTATTGTTGGAGGAGATTTGAAAGGTGGTTGGAAATGTAAAAAATGTGGTTGGAAAGGAATGGAAATAAAAAATCAAGAAGTAACTGAAGACGAATTCATGGAATATCTTGATAGAAAAAATATTGATTTGCCGTCGGAGGATGAATTTAAAGCAGATTTTAAAAAAGAAATTGAAGCATCAGTGGAGGATGAAGATGAGTGAAGAATTTAATCAAAACCAAGAGAAAGATATTGAAGTTACAGAAATTTCATTAACAGATGAAGAAATTAATGAATGGATAGTTGAACTTGCGATGTTGAAGTCTACGAGAAACCAGATTCAATTAGAATTAGACGAGGAAAATGAATTGCAAATTAATTATGAAGAAACTTCAGATGAGGAACCTGAGAGTTTTGGGGGGGGTGGAGAATGAGATTAGATGTGCAAAAAACCGTTTTATTAAATAATAATTCAGAATTATTTTGTGATTTAGAATGTGGTTGTGCATTATATAATGAGGATAATGATACATATTATTGTACTAGATATAAATTATTAACTAACGAGACAACTTTATGTCTTGACTATGTAAACTTACTGGAGGTGCATTAAAATGAAATTCAAAATTGCAGAAAAAATATTTGAAAAATATCCCGAATTAGAAGTTGGAGTAGTTATTTGTAATGGACTTGATAATTCTAAAAAGATAGAAGAGATTAATAATTTATTAAAAGACATTGAAAAGGAGATTAAGGAAAAGATTGATTCGGAAAAGATTTTAGAAATTCCTGCAATTAATAAATGGAGAGACGTGTATAAATCATTTGGGGCGAAACCAAAAAACCATAAGTGTTCTTCTGAGGCATTATTAATATCTGTTTTCAGTCGGGGTATACCTTCGATAAATTCTTTAGTAGATATTTATAATTATCTTTCTCTTAAATATACCTTGACTGTTGGTGGAGAGGATATTAGCAAGATAGAGGGGGATTTGTATCTTGATTTTGCAAAAGGGGATGAAGAGTTTTTCTCTATAGGTTCTGATGAGAATCAATCCCCAAAAGAAAATGAAGTTGTGTACAAAGATGATAAAGGGGTTGTTTGTAGACGGTGGAATTGGCGTGAGGCAGATAGAACCAAATTAACAGAGGAAACTAAAGAAGCGGTTATTATCATAGAAAATCTTCTTTCTGAAGAACATGATAAATTTTTACAAGCATCGAATGAACTTAAGTTGTTGATAGAAAAATATTGTGGGGGGAAATGTAATGTAGAAATATTAAATAAAAATAAACAAGAGGTTGATTTAGAATGAACAACGAATTAATTTTTATAAGACATGCGGAAACAAAAGTAGATAAAAATATTTCTATTCCGGAATGGGATTTAACAGAGGATGGTTATGTGCATGCGAATGATATTAAAGATATTCCAGAATTTCAAGATGTTGATATTTTAATTTCTTCAACTGAGAATAAATCTTATTTGACAATTAAACCCTTAGCAGATAAGTTAGGTAAGGAAATTATTAAGATTGAGGAATTAGGAGAGGTTGTTCGGGGGGATGGAGAAACATTATCTCTCGAAGAATATAATAAGATGAAAAAAAAATTATTTGAGGATTTTGATTTTTCAAAGAATGGTTGGGAGAGTGTGAATCATGCTCTCAATCGCTATAGCAAAGCTGTAAAGAAGATTGATGAAGAGTATAATCACAAGAAAATTTTAATTTGTACACATGGAACAGTTATGACCTTATACTTTGCAAAACTACAAGATAAAATGAATGACTTAATGAATCGCAGAAAAACTATGGATGAAGAGGATTGGGGTATAATTAAAAATGGAAAAATTATTAAGGATATTGTAAAATGATAAATATAATTAATAAAAAAAATAAAGTGGGCTCAAACGGAATGACCCACGCAAGATTGAAAACCGATTGTAATAATATTAGTAATTCGAAATATTTAAATGTTTCTATTAGTTGTATTAATAGTTGCGCTGGGATGGCGGAATGGTCAACGCAATCGATTGAAAACCGATGCCCTTTGGGCGCGTGGGTTCAATTCCCACTCCCAGCGCAACAAAATTTTAAATCTTTTTTGAGTAAAATAAAATGATCCCGGAAAAAGCATCATCATGTGACATCTTAGGAAAGCTTCCGCAGGAGAAAGGGGTTATTAATACAGAAGTTTCTGTGGAGATGAGGAAATCGTATTTGGATTATGCCATGTCTGTTATTGTTAGTCGTGCGCTTCCTGCAATTGAGGATGGTATGAAACCTGTGCAGAGAAGAATTTTATATTCAATGGTGCAGATGGGTTTGAAACCTGGAACATCGACGAAGAAATCCGCGCGTGTTGTGGGGGATGTTATGGGTAAGTATCATCCGCACGGCGATAGTTCAATTTATGAAGCAATGGTGCGATTGGCTCAAGATTTTTCATTAAGATATCCTCTGGTTTTTGGTCAAGGTAATTTTGGTTCTATCGACGGTGACCCTGCTGCGGCAATGAGATATACAGAAACTCGGTTGCAGAAAATTTCAATGGAATTAATTCAAGATTTAGATAAGGAGACTGTAAAATTTGTGGATAATTATGATGGTTCAACTAAAGAGCCGAGTTTATTGCCAGGGAAACTTCCTGCGCTGATGTTGAATGGTGCGACAGGTATTGCTGTCGGTATGTCGACAAATATTCCTCCGCATAATTTAACTGAAATTTGTGATGCTATTATTGCTTATATTAAGAAATCGAAAATTACCGTCGAGGAATTAACAGAAATCGTAACTGGTCCTGATTTTCCAACAGGCGGTTCTGTTACAGGAGATATGGTTGAATTATACAAAACAGGTCGTGGGCAGATGGTTATGCGAGGTAAAACCACAATTGAAACAATTAAGAAAAAAGATGCAATTATTATCACAGAAATTCCTTATATGTTGAATAAAAGTTTGTTGATAACTCAAATTGCTAAATTAGTTTCTGATAAAAAGATTAAAGATGTTTCTGATTTAAGGGATGAAAGTGCAAAAGGAAAAATTAGAATTGTTATGGAGTTGAAAAAAGATGCAAACCCCAAATTTATTACAAATGCACTTTACAAATATACGCGATTGCAAGATACTTTTAATGTTAATATGTTGGCCTTGGTTAATGGACAGCCTCGGATTTTAGGTTTAAGAGATGTTTTAGAAGAATATGTTAGTCATAGAAAGTTGATGATTACTAATCGAACAAAATATGATTTGAAAAAAGCTAAAGAGAGATTGGAGATTGTCGAGGGTCTTTTAATTGCTTTGAAAAATTTAGATGAAGTTATTTCTTTGATTAAAAAATCTAAGGGAGTTACAGAAGCGACAGAAGCATTGATTAAAAAATTTGATTTGAGTTTGAAACAAGCTAAGGCTGTTTTAGAAACTAAGTTACAGCAATTGACTTCTATGGAAGTTGATAAATTAAATAAAGAACATTTAGAATTAAAAGAAAGTATCAAAGAGTTTGAAAAGATTCTTGGAGATATTGAAGAAGTTTTGAAAATTATTGTTAGGGAAGTTAATGGCTTGAAGAAAGAATATGGGGATAATCGTCGGACAACTGTTCTTAAAAATATTAGGGAAATTAAAGAAAAAGATTTGGTTCAGAAAAAAGAAGTTGTTGTTACAATTACAGATAAAGGTTATTGTAAACGAATGGATACTGAAACTTACAAAGAACAGCGACGTGGAGGAAGAGGAGTTATTGGAAGTGGTTTGGCTACTGGGGATTTTGTGAAGCAATTAATTACTTGTTCGACCCATGATTATTTGATGTTCTTTACTTCTCGTGGAAGAGTTCTTTGGTTGAAAGCTTATGAAATTCCTGCTGTTGAAAGATATAGTAAAGGAAAGGCTCTTGTTAATGTTTTGAGTTTGAAAGACGAAAGAGTAACAAATGTAATTTCTGTAAAAGAATTTGATGATGATTTATTTATGACGACGAGAAAAGGAATAGTTAAGAAAATTTCTTTGAAGTATTTTTCTAAGCCACGTGCTTCTGGAATTAAAGCAATTAATTTGCCTGCAGATAATTCTGATGAGTTAATTGGTGTTGAAATTGTTAAACCCAAGGAAGAAGTTTTATTGGCGACGAGAAAAGGAAAGGCGATTCGATTTAATTCAAGTGATATTCGAAATATGGGTCGGGCTTCATATGGTGTGGCGGGAATTAAACTTGATGATGATGAGGTTGTGAGTTTGGAGATTTTGCGAACAGCGGCGATTATTACAATTACTGAGAAAGGTTATGGAAAGCGAACATCTGTTTCAGATTATAGGAAAACTGCTCGAGCAGGGAAGGGAGTAATTAATGTTAAAGTTACTGAAAAAACTGGCGAGGTTGTGACAACTGTTGCAGTGAATGATAAGGATAATATAATTATAACGACGGCAAAAGGAATTGTGATTAGAATGGCTTTGAAAAATATTCGTGTAATGGGTCGTTCGGCGCAAGGTGTTCGGGTTGTGAAATTGCAGGTCGGAGATAAAGTTACTGATTTAGTGAAGGTTGTTGAGAATGGTATTAATGGTGTTAATGGGGACGATGAATAGAAACATTTATATATAAATTTATATACCACTCTATATGGAATTATTAAGAAAGCCCATGATTCACTACCCTAATTTGAAAACTGTTTTGATGATTGAAAAAATTTTGAGGGAAGCAGATTTAATGATTAGTCGTGAAGAATTGAAGAGAAGACTGCCGACAGGGATTATGCATCAAACACTTAATGTTGTTTTGCAATATTTAGAAGAAAGGGGAATGATTGCTGATACTCGGAAAGGTATTTTATGGATTTATAATCCAAGTTCAAAATTAGATAAAGCAATTAGAAAAGGCAGAGCAATATGATGAATAAAGATGTAAATATTATTTTATCTGACGAGGCTGATGAGGTCTATGAAGAATTAAATGAAATTGTTGGTGATGAGATTAAGAGAGGAATTGATAGTTCTTTACATCAAAGTTTATTGAGGTCAATCAAAAGAGTTAGAGATTTGTTGAAGAAAAATCCTTTTGCGGGCGACCAAGTTCATAAAAGAAAAATCCCAAAAAGGTATATTCAGAAATATGATGTTGAAAATGTTTTTAGAATTGAATTAGCTAATCGATGGAGAATGATTTATACAATAAGGGGAGATGAAATAGAAATAGTTAATTTTGTTCTTGATATTGTTAATCATCGAGATTATGATAAGATATTTGGATATAAACATTAATGTTGTCCCTATAAAATGAGGACATAACAAAAGGTTTATATAGTTCAATGTTCTTGGTAAAATATGGAAATGGATGATAATAATTTGTATGTTAAATCACTTAGAAAAGCAGATAGTGATCATTTGTTAGATTTGACTAGCAATTTTGGAAGAGCCTCATTTATGACAAAATTAGAAAGGATTCTTATGCCGTTGGTGAGTAATGTTCGAACTGATGCAGCTAAATATATTCTGGAAAAAGATAGAGGAATATGTTCTTGGAATCCTAAATCTCAATTTGAAATAGTTTATGGAGCTTTAGAAAAAGACCCTCGAAGTCCTTACCAATTATTTAAAGAGATTATGGGTGCTTTAGTTTATCATATTGCAGGTGCTTCCGAAAAAACTTCAATTAAATATTCTTTAATGGGTGGAAAATAAAATGATAAACAAAACACCAGATAAAATTAAAGACTTAATGTCTTGGGAAGATTTTAGTGGGCTTTGTGAAAAGCATCCAAGAACTCAAGATGGATTAGATTTGCCTGAATATGAAAATGATAAATCTGGAAAAGGAATTTTTAAATTTGAAGAAGGAGAAAAAACCCAGGTAAATTAAAATGAAAACAAAATCACAAAAAAATAAAATTGAAAACTCCGACCCTAAAATCGAAGTTAAAGTTGAAAAAGAAAAAGAAAGTTTGACTTCTTTAGTTGGTGGATTGATTCGGAATTGCGAGAGTTTTTAGAAAATGATTGAAGGAAACGTTACTTCAAGAGTTGGAAAGCAGAATTGTTTAGAAAAAGGTTTAGAAAATATGGGGGGATATTTATTGGAAATTCCATATAAGATTTATCGTTCAGAAATAACTGTAAGCACAGAAAGAATGTCTGATAGATCTTATAATTCTAAAGTTGATTATGGGAGTTTAAGAGAGCTTTCAATTCCTTTTGAGGTTCTTCAGAGTGATGTAATCTCGGTGCAAACAATAAATGAGACTGCACTTAGGACTGATTTAACTAAGTCATTAGTAACAACAACCCTGAAAAAATCTGTTTATATTCCTCGTTGGAAATTTTTGGAATCTCTTGGTTTTAAACCAATTTTTTAATCTCTAATATATTTCCCCGCCGTGGGATATTTTTCTAAATTAATTTGATTTGTTTTTGTTTTGTCGGGTGTTCCGCCGAACATTGGACACATTGATTTGTATTCGCACCAATCACATAATGCTGATTTTTTTGCAGGAAAGTTTGTTGTAGATTCGATTACTTCGATGAGTTCTTTGATTTCTCTTTTGAGATTTTCTATTTGTTCTTGTGTTCTGTAGGAGCAGATTTTTTTATTGTGTGCAAGGTAGTGCCATGTGAGGCAGACTTTTTTTGCGCCGAAGGTTTCTTGGATTGCGATTGAATAAAGTGCGAGTTGTCTGTCTGTGTTTATTTTTTCTTGGGTTGGGAGATTACTTGCTGTTTTGTAATCGTGGATTTCGTATTCGTCTGTTTCTTTGTTGTGGACTAATCTGTCGATGAATCCTTGAAGTGTGTGGCCGTGAATATCAATTAAAACTTTTTTTTCGCATTCAAGTGTGCCGTCGTCAAATGGATAATGTTTTGTGTAATAATCTAAAAGAAATACAACACCTTTGTTGAAATAATCTTTTGCTTTGAGGTCTTTTACTATTTTCATATCTGAGTTGAAGTTTTTTTGCCATTCTTCTGCATAGTAGTCTATCACTTGTTCAATTAATGGCGCGGGGTTTCTTGAGAGAATTGTTTTGTAAATCCATTCTAAAGTATTGTGAACTGTCGAACCAAGATGTGATTCAATGCTCATTTCAAATTCGGGTTTTATTTTATCGATGTATCTGTATTTGAATCTTAATTTACATTGTTCAAAAGTTGATAGACGAGAGTGGGAATAGATCACCATAAGGGGAAAAAATGAATTGGGGTTTTTATGGTTTGTTGTTGTTTTGTTAAGGGGAAAAGATTTTCACAACCTGGAGATTAGTTGAACATCGATTGTGAAGTTTACTTTTGGATTAATAGATTTCTTTATTCAATTATTTCACCAAAACCAATTATTTTATTTTTAGATATAGTCATTAATTAGTAGTAAAATAACCGAAAGCCTTATAAATAATAAGATTCTATATAAATTATGGCTGGTCCTTTGAAATATGAAGATGCTGGAGATATAATCTATAAAGAAATATCTAGAGTTGAAGATAATTTTAAAAAAGTACAGGACGATTTCCAACACTAACCTGTCAATTGGATTATATTTTATTATCGAATTATTTGGATATAAATAAGTTTTGTGGGAGAATTGGAAAAAGAAAAATCCCATTTAAGGATGATTCTGTTGAAATGTATCTCATTCCCCATCATGATGTGGGCTACGCATTAACTAGAAAACATTTAGAGAGAGAAGATTTATTTAAAAAATTAGGAGATAAAAGAGAGTATGTTTTTGAAGGATTAATCGGAAAATTGGATTGTCATGTACCTGCAAGAGAATATTCAAATAGGATTTCTGCTCTTAAAAAATTAGAACAAAATTCAGATATTGTCCAAGAAGATTTTTGTAAACTTATGGAAAATTTAGATCTTATCAAAAAAATGTGTTTTTTAAACCAAGCTAAAAAAGAGAAACCTGTAGAAGCTAAAACTGCTTTTGAGAATATTGGAACTTGGATTATAAATCCTTCTGCTCAGATTCATCTTTGGTTGAGGGCGGGTTTACGAAGAAATAAAAATAATATTTTAAAAGGATTAACTGAAATATGGGAAGATAGATATCAAAGTGCTAAAAAAGAGGGATTCAAATCAGGTTTATTTAATCAATATGGATAATTCTTTTTGATAAAGTTAAGATTCTCTATCTAAAGGACTGCGGGCATGCCTTTTCTTGAGGGGACTTTTAAATTGAAACTAAAATAGATTTTTTATTCTATAATTTCTCCAAAACCAATTAATCGCCAATGCTGATTTAGGTTTCGCGCGATTCCAACATTGTCGCCTGCAAGTGCGACTACAGGAATGTTTAAATCTAATTCAATTTCATCATTGTTTATTTTTTTTACTGTTCCGACAGTGATTGTTGTGTTTACTGAAAGCATTAGCATCTCTGGGGTTTTGATTGGTTCGACTTTGTTTTTGTCCTCGGTTCCGAGCACGTTTTCAAAAAGTTTTGTTTTTAGTTTTAGTTTGTAAGTTATTTCTGGCAATGTGCCTTTTGTTGAGACCACGCTTCCGGTTAGTGAATCTGTTTTTGTTAATGTCGTATCTAATGCAGTTTCAATTGAAATGCTTGCGCCGGGTTTGACTTCTTTGACAGAACCTGAGCCTTTGTGAAGTGAAAGTATTTTTGTGTGGATTGTTTTGAAGGTTGTTTGATTTTGCTTTTTTTCCATGAATCCTGGTTTGATTTCTATTTCATCTCCGACTTTTAATGTTCCTTTTTTTAAAATTCCTCCGAGGACTCCGCCGTGTAAATTTTTAATTTCTGTTCCTGGTTTATTAATATCAAAACTTCGTGCTACAAGAAAAACAGGTTTTGATTTTTCGTCTTTTTTTGGGATTTCTATTTTTGTTAATTCTTCGAGGATTTTGTCAATGTTTACTCCTTGCTGTGCAGAGACTGGAATAATCGGTGCATTTTCTGCTTTGCCTGCTTTTAGGAATTCTTTGATTATTTTATAATTTTTTAATGCTTGCTCTTGGGAAACTAAATCGATTTTGTTTTGGACTACAATTATATTTTTGATTCCTTTTGCTTGTAAAGCCATGAAGTGTTCTTTTGTTTGTGGTTTAATTCCTTCGTTTGCCGCGATTACTAAAATTGCAGCGTCGATAATTGCTGCGCCTGAGAGCATTGTCACCATTAGCATTTCATGGCCGGGTGCGTCGATAAAAGAAATATATCTTATTGGTTCTCCTCTTTTTTCAGTTGTGAATTCATTTTTGTCTTTAGAAATTGTAATGTCTGCATAACCGAGCTTGATTGTGATGCCTCGTTTTAGTTCTTCAGAGTGTGTGTCTGCGAACTTTCCAGTAAGTTTGGATAGCAAAGTTGTTTTTCCATGGTCAATGTGTCCGACGACACCAACGTTTAGTTCTGGGATTTCTTTTGTCATATAGAATGATAGGGGGGGGGTTTATAATGTTTTTGGGTTTAGGAATTATTAATAATAAATCCCTGGTCATATATTATTTTATTATAAGATTTTTCTGTGAAAAAAGGGTTATAATTCTTGTTATATTTCCCGACAATTGAAATGAGGAGAGCGCAGCGTGGCTCGGAGCGAAGCGGAGCAAAATCCCTTGGATTTTGAGCTCAGAATTTGGTGTAAATCGCATTAATCACAAAATAGTAAAAAACCTAAAGATTTTTAAAAATAAGGTTTATTTCAAATGTAAGGCAATTAAAAATGGAACGATTAGAAGATAAAATTAAACAGTATCAGAGTGCAGCAATAACTGCGGCGATTGGTGTAGGAGTATCTGCAATTGGATTTACCGTTGATTACCCAATTGTTCGTTTGGGCCTGATTTTTGGGGGGCATTAATAACTGGTTCCAATTTAAAATATACAATCTGTTACGCGCGCTATTTATTAGGAAAAGATAAATCTAATAAATAATAAATTTTTCGTTTTTTAACTTAAATTTTGAATAGACATAACTTATATTATGTTCATATGACTTCGCCGAATTTAATTAATATTAGAAGTCCTTTGGAGAGTTTGTAATTACTTTTCAGAATAATATTCTCTCCCAACCAATTCATCAGGCAAATGTTGTTGCTCTGTTGCTGTTTTGTCGTCGTGGAAATATTTGTAGCCTTTTCCGTATTCTAAATCTTTCATTAATTTTGTTTCTGCATTTCGTAGATGAAGTGGAACTCCGAGGTTTCCTGTTTCTTTAATATCTTTTTGTGCTTTGAGGACAGCCTCGTAAACTGCATTTGATTTTGGGGCTTTTGCTAAATAAGTTGTGCATTGCACTAGGGCAGTGTTGCATTCAGGGTAGCCGAGGAACATTACTGTGTCTTTTACTGCGATTGCGAGCTGTAGTGCTTGCGGGTCTGCATTGCCGATGTCTTCTGATGCAAAACGAATCATTCTTCGAATTATGTACTTTGGGTCTTCTCCTGCTTCTATCATTCTCATTGTCCAATAAACTGATGCATTTACATCTGAATCTCGCATTGATTTGTGTAGTGCAGAAATTATGTTGTAATGTTCTTCTCCGTCTTTATCGTATCTTAATGATTTTTGTGCAGAGTTTTCAATTATTTGTTTTGTGATTTCACCTTCGGAAATTGAGTATGCGAGCTCCAAAATGTTTAATGCTGAACGAGCATCTCCGTTTGCTAATTGTGCGATTAGTTTTTTGTTTTCTTCATTAATTATTGTTTGGATTCCTTTTTCGTGATTTAATGCATTGTTAATTATTTGAATTAGATGATGTTCTTTTAAATTTTCTAAAACATAGGTTCGTGAACGAGATTGCAGGGCAGAGATTACTTCGAACGAAGGGTTTTCTGTTGTTGCGCCGATGAGTGTTATTGTTCCTTTTTCTACATGAGGAAGTAAAAAATCTTGTTGTGCTTTATTGAATCTGTGGATTTCATCGAGGAATAAAATTGTTTTTTTGTGAAATAGTCTGGCTTGATTAATTGCTTTTTGCACATCTTCTTTTTTTGCATTAACTGCAGACATTTCTATGAATTCTGAATCAGTGAGTTTTGAGATTAATCTTGCGATTGTTGTTTTCCCACAACCTGGCGGACCCCAAAGAATTATCGACGACGGGAAAGAGTTTTTCTCTAATGCAATTCGTAGAGGTTTTCCTTCTCCAACTAAATGCTCTTGACCGACAAATTCATTTAATGTTGCGGGTCGCATTCTATATGCAAGGGGTTGATTAGAATTCATATAAGAAAAGAATTATTAGAGTATTAAAAAATTTGTGTGGTGGGAGTTTATTTTTGGGAATGGGGTTTATTACACTTTTTTGCATCGATTGCCAGGGG
Source organism: Candidatus Woesearchaeota archaeon (assembly GCA_964604105.1). GTDB lineage: Archaea > Nanobdellota > Nanobdellia > Pacearchaeales > GW2011-AR1 > CAYZVU01. The sequence goes on from CAZRXO010000018.1 coordinate 14,725, forward strand.
TGAACAAACAATGTGAACTTTATTTTAGATTAATAGATTTCTTTTCTCTACAAACCATTCCATCTTTATTTAAATCGGGCATAAGAATCTCTCCTAAGGTTTTTCCCTTATTTTTATCTCGGATTGCTTCTTTATATGGTTCATAATCGTTATCCCCAAAGAGGGGATGGCCTTCTTGTTCAAAACAATAATGAAGCTCTGCTTCTGTATCAACTGGGTGTTTATACCACTGTGATGTGGAAATCTTGTCTGAAATTGCTGGTTTTATATTATAATTTTTCATAAATGAAATATATCCTAATGCTAAAAGCCCTGCACAGACTGCTACTGCTGTATAAACAATTCCTCTCGGGGTTTGACTTCTCTTTGAATCTAATCCTATTGCCATAATAATTATTAGGATTTTTCTTTTATAAACTTTTCTGTTATGTTATTTCTTAGAAATAGTAACACCCGCGGTATTCGTCTATTGCTTGGAGTGGAACTTGTTGAGAATATTTTATTGGTGGTTTTTCTAGTTGGTTGGGTTGAAAATTATTTGCTCGTGCATATTTGTGCATTCCAATAAGAAATAAAATTATTAGTGCTCCTCCCCCAATCCACGCAAGATCTTTTGTTAAACCTTCTAAATCAATTTTCATTAGGATTAAGAATTGTTTATGTTTATAAATTTTACTCTGGTGGTTTTGAATAGAGTCTGGCTACTATTAAAAGTGTGGCATTTAAGTTGGCTTGAGATAAATGATAAATTGCTTTTAGTAAATTATTATGTTTCTCTGAAGAATCCCCTCTTGTTGCTTGTTCATAAGAATCTTTTGCTTGTTCTTTATGATTAGTTATTCCCAAAAAGAAGTTCTTTTGGATTAAGATTTATTGTTTTTTCTAATGCCATAAGATTTAGAGATGATTAGATTATTTAAGAATTATTGTGATTCTTCATTCTTTCCAAAAACACCCTCTAATTTTTTAGGACCTTCTTTGAGAACTTTCAAATTAATTTGCCGAATGTCTTGAGAGATTGTATTTCCTCGAACTGTTTTTCTAAGTCGAAGTCCTTTTGGTTTTAATCTTCCTACTTGTTTTTTTCCTTCTTTTCTATTATTTTTTTTCATTCCCTTTTCATAGCTTAGCAAAAGTTTTGCTTGACCTGAACCTTCAACGTTTTTCATTGAAGTGAAACCCGATTTATCTGAAGCCCCTGCGATTTCTAATTCATAACCTGTTAAATCTGGTGAAATATCCTCGCCCTTGATTTTATCGTGGAGCTTTTTTCCAATTAATGAAACAGCTTCTGCTTCTATTTTATATGTTTTACCTGTTTTGTCAGATACATTTATTTTGAACATAAGAGTTAAGAGAGAATTTGGTTTTTAAAATGTTTGGTTGCTTTCGCTCGCATTGATGTGGCTCAAAATTTAACTTGTCTAAATCAAGCGAAGCAGAATGTGAAGCAATTATCTTTTCTTAGAGCTTTTCTCAAACATTCCTAAAATTAAGAATACAATGAATAAGACTAAGAAAATAAATGCGACGACAAGATATATGTTTTGGTCTTGCACGCATGCGTTTTGCAGAGCATCTGTGAATGTTCCTGGGAAAGTGCTTATGCAATTCGCGACTCTGTTTCTTTTAACTCCTACAAAAACTAACATTAGGAAAAACCATACTGCAGAAAAGATGTATAGCACCCCAATTTAATTTTTCGGCTTAACCGAAAAATCTATCAATTCTA
>CAZRXO010000019.1:0-15627 GCA_964604105.1 Candidatus Woesearchaeota archaeon
AATCAAAACATTGGGTCAACACACGCCCCCGACTTTAGTCCGGGGTAGTTGACAATAATATGTGCCCCCGACAACCAAAGCTAATATTGCAAGAATTAAAAAGATCCTGTTCCAATATTTCCTTTTCATTTTCTCCCACCAATAACTTTCAACCCACCTATATAAGGAATTAAAACTTTTGGAATTTTTATTGTCCCGTCTTTCTGTTGATTGTTTTCCATTATCGCAACTAAAGCACGAGATGTTGCAATTACTGTATTATTCAATGTGTGTGCATAATATCTTTTTCCTGCATCTTCAATTTTAATTCCTAATCTCCGAGCTTGGGCTTCTTCCATGTTTGTCAATGAAGTAATTTCAAAATATTTTTTTTGCCGAGGAGACCAAGCCTCTAAATCACATGACTTTGCTTTCAAATCCGCCAAATCACCAGAACAACATTCTAAAATTCTAATAGGAATTTCCAAGGCCTTAAACAAGTCAACAGAATATTTCAACATTTTATCATACCATTTATATGAATCTTCAGGCTCGCAAATTACAATCATTTCTTGTTTGTTAAATTGATGTGTTCGATAAATTCCTTTTTCATCAATACCATGGCTTCCAATTTCTTTTCTAAAACACATAGAATAAGATGTTTGCAAAATAGGAAGGTCTTTTTTATTTAATGTCTTCCCAATAAATTGTCCAATCAATGGATGCTCTGATGTCGCAATTAAATACAAATCTTCTCCTTCAATTTTATAAGCCATTGCTTCAATCTCGGCATTTGAATAAACACCGTCGAGGATTTTCTTTCGAATCATTAACGGCGGTTCAACATATTCAAAATTTTGTTTAACCATAAAATCTCTCGCAAAATTAATCAAAGCCATATTTAACAAAGCCAAACCGCCCTTCATATAATAAAATCCTTTTCCAGAGGTTTCAGCAGAAGTATCAAAATCCAAAATACCTAATTCCTCCCCAAGTTCCACATGACTCTTAACTTTAAAATCAAACTTTCTTGGTTCACCAAACTTCTTAACTTCAACATTTTCAGTATCATTTTTTCCAATTGGAACACTCTCGTGAATTATATTTGGAATCTTATACATAATTTCTTTAATCTTTAACTCAAGGTTTTTTCTCTTAGCTTCTGACTTCTCAATCTTTCTCGGAATCTCTCCGGCGCCTTTAATCTCTTTAGTCGCACTCTTTCCAGCTTTTTTTAATTCACTAATTTTCTTAGAAATTTCATTTCTTTCTTTTCTCAATTCTTCCTCCTTAAACTTCAACTTCCGCCATTCTTCATCAAGTTTCAAAACTTCATCAACGAGTTTTAATTTATCATTTTGAAATTTTTTCTTAATATTCTCCTTAACTAATTCAGGATTTTCTCGCACCAATTTAATATCTATCATAAACTCAACAAGCAAAGATGTTATTTAAATTTATTGAAATCGCTCCTCACTAAAGTTCGTCGATTGATAACTCAAATCCCTCGGACTCAGGATTTTCGCCGAAACAAATAATTAATTACAAAAGTAAACTCCACGTCGCTGTTCAACTAATCACTCCACCATAAAAACTTTTTTAGATAATTATAATATTCCCGCGAGACATCTATTACCCCATAGATGTTGAGCAACCAATCCGCGAGCGTGCGAGAACAAATCCAAATTTTTATAAACACCCCAACCCTCTAATAATAAAAGATGGCGATAGGAACAGAACTTTTTAGCTTGTATTCTTCATTTACATCAGCCTTGCCGCCATTTCTCCAACAAGCACTAAGCTTTTTTGTAATAGTTTTAATGGTTGTAATTTATGCGATTTTCATTTGGAAACTTTATAGATTTGTCGCACGAAAAAACATTATTGAACTAAATCTTTCACAATATAATAAATCCGAGCACGCATTTTTCTCAAAGTTCTTCGCGACAATCTTGTATATAGCCGAGTATATCTTAATCCTCCCATTCCTAATTTTCTTTTGGTTTGCAGTTTTCACACTCTTCTTGATTTTCCTTACAGAAGGTTTAGAGGTCAGTGCAATCCTGATTATCTCTGCAACAATTATCGCAGCAATTAGAATGGTTTCCTATTACAGCAACGACCTTGCAAAAGACCTCGCAAAACTTTTACCTTTCACACTTCTTGCAATTTCAATAACAAAGCCCGGATTTTTCCAAGTCGAAAATATCTTCAACCACTTAAGCCAAATTCCAGCGTTCTTCAATCAAATCACTGTTTACTTAGCTTTCATAATTATTTTAGAAATAGTCTTGAGATTATTTGAATCATTCTTCGAATTAATTGGAATAACTTCCAGCGACGAGGAAAAAGGGGAGAGATAAAGTATAAGAGATTTTATATATTCTATTTTAGGTGACTACAAATACACTTGAATGTAGACACCCAAAGGCAAAGATTTAAATATTGTAGACACCTAAATATATCATGAACATAGAAAAGAGAAAAGTTGGGAAAAAGATAAAATACTATCTCGCTCATTCTTATCGAGAAGGTTCAAAGGTTCATAAGTTTCGGAAATACCTCGGAACAGATTTAAGTCAAGGAAAATTAAAAGAAAGAATAATCATTGCAGAAAAATTAATCTTAGAGGAAATATATAAATATAATATTATTCAAGACCCCCTGAAAATAGATTTGTCTGAGAAAGAGATTTCAGCAGTAAAAGAATTAGAGGCAGAGATTCCAATAAAGATAGCTCATTTATCCGAGACTGATTGGAAAAAATTCTCAGAACTTTTTTCATATAACACAAATGCTATTGAGGGGAGCAGGCTTAATCAGGAAGAGGTAATAAATATTTTAGAACATGACAAATGGCCCAATAAATCCAAAGAAGACATAGCAGAAGCTTATGGGGTTGACGAAGCAATAAGATTTATTCTAAAATCAAAAGAGCACATAACATTAGACCTTATCAAGAATATCCACAAAATAATTTTTAAAAATTCTAAAGATTTTGCAGGTAAATTCAGAAAAAAAGGACAAGAAGTCGTTGTTATGACTAAATCTGGGAATATTGTTCATGAGGGTGCACCTCAAACAAGAATAAATTATTTATTAAAAGAATTAATTGGATGGTATGAAGAAAATAAGAAAAAATATCCTGCATTTATTTTAGCCGCAGTTGTACATAATCAATTTGAGAATATACACCCATTTGCCGACGGGAATGGAAGGGTTGGAAGAATTCTTCTTAATAATATTTTAATAAAAAATAATTTTCCACCAATGAACATTAATCTCAAAAATCAGATAGAATATTATGATTCCTTGCGAGAATATGAGCACAACCAAGATATAAAACCTACAATAGAGCTTTATGTCAAAGAATATCGTCAATTGGAAAAAGATCTAAAAAAGGTTGTTAAATAAATATCAAATTTCATTTAATCAAATTAGTTTTCCGCGACGAGGAAAAAGGGGAGAAATAATTATATAAATAATTATAAAGTCTTTTTAGTTTAATTTTTTATGTCTTTAGATCTTGAAAATAAATTTTTGGTATTAGAATATGATTCATCTCGTGTAGATCCGGGTCCTGCTTTGATTTTGTTTAGGGTTAAAGATTCTAAATTGATCACAGAATATCATCCTCATGATTGGGTTGGAGGACAATTAGATATGGGGGAATGTGAAGCTGTACGGCAATATCTTCAGAATATAAGCATTAGGGAAGTATATTCTTCAAAAGACCTTAGTCCAATGCCAGAATCTATTTTAGGTCTAGAATTAAATTTTGAAAATGATTTTGAATGGGGTCTTTATAGACCCTTAGGAAAACATTACTGGGAAGATTTTTTTGCTAAGTTTCATATTGAGTTAAAAGAATTTAATCCTTTTGAATTATAAAAAATTATCCCCTCTCAACCTCCGGGTGGTCATGCCCAATCTTTTTTCTTTCTTCTAACATTTTAACATGTTGATTTTTTTCTTCTTCATATTTTTTAGGATTAGTTTTCATTTCATCAATCATATCTTTGATATACTGCCCCCCTAAAAAGTGTGGAGTTAAAACATATGAAGCACCTTTTTTATATAACTCAAGAGCCTCATCAATTTTGTGCGCACGAACAATAACAATTGCATCTTTGTTAACTAATCGAATATTTTCCAACAACAAAAAGCTCGTCTCATAATCTGGAATAGTAGAAACAATTAATTCTGCATCTTCTAAAGAAAGATTGTCCAATAAATCCTGGTCATAAGCATCACCATAAAGACAAGGAATATCCATTTTGCCCAAGCCCACAATTGTGTCTGGATTAAAATCTACAACAATATATTTTTTTCTTAATTTATTAAAAGATTTCAAAATTGTAAAACCAATACGATTATAACCAAATAAAATGACCTTGTATTTTTGCTTTTTACTCCTGTCTCTTTTGGCGTGCTTTCCCTCAAAGATTCTAACTACCTGTTTCATCTTATTATAAAATTCATTTGAATAAATAATCATATAAGTAGATAATGTAATTGTGATAACCCCTGCTAAAATCATCGTCGATAAAATCTCTCCACTAATATGCCCGCTTGCAACACCCAATGTCAAAATAATCAAAGAGAATTCAGAAATTTGAGCGAGTGTAGTTCCAACTAAAAAGTTTGTTCTCTTTGTATAATTAAATAATGCCATCATTGTCATTAAGATTAAAGGCTTAAACACTAAAACAATCGCAGATAAAATTAAAGCATTCACAAGAATAGAACTAATATTATGAATTGGAAGATTCAAACCAAGAATAATAAAAAACAAAATCAAAAAGAAATCTCTCAAAGGACGAACCTTTGCACTAATTTCCATACTATAAGGAGAAATTGATAAAACAATTCCTGCAACCAAAGCACCCATCTCTAAAGAAAATCTAAGATAAATAAATAAGGCAGCAATGACAAAACACCAGCAAATTGAAAACAAGAACAATAATTCCTGCGAACTAGCAACACTCCGAGTTATCCTCGGTAAAATTAAATAACCCACTAAAAATAAAACAACAAGTAAAGCACCACCACCAAGAAAACCCCTCAAAGCAAAACCACCTAAACTTCCGCCCCCAGACATTGAAGAAATAAACATCAAAACAACAACTGCAACCAAGTCTTGAATAATTAAAATACCAATTGCAATTTTACTGTGCAATGAATCAATCTGATGTTTATCTGAAAGCAACTTCATTGTAATAATCGTTGAACTAAAAGCCAAAGCAATTCCAATATAAGCAGAAGTAATAAGGTTGAGTTTAAAAATTTCAAGAGCAACAACAAAGCCCAAAGCAAAAGTCAAAATTATTTGAACCAAACCAATCACCAGCGACGGCAAACCAACTTCTTTAACAATTTTCGGATTTAAATGTAAACCCACAACAAACAAAAGAAAGGCAATACCAAACTTTGAAAAAACATCAATTAATTCTGTGGAAGCCCCGAGTAAAATAAACGGTCCAATTAAAATTCCCGCAATAATATAACCAATAATAATCGGCTGATTAAATGCACGAATAATATACGAAACTACAAATGCCGTCAGCAAAATCAATGCAAGTTGTATGAATATTTGTTCTACCATTGTCCCCTTTCTTTGATTATTCTAGTAAAAACCCATATAAAAAACTTTTTAAACCAACTTCCAATCTTCTTAGTATGGCAAAAGTAAGAGTTAAACTAAACAGCATAGATATAGAAGCACTTAATAATATTTCCGAGACTATTAAGGAAATCGCAAAAAAATCAGGAATCACAATTTCAGGACCAGTTCCACTTCCAACAAAAAAGCTAAAAGTCACGACGAGGAAATCACCTTGTGGCGACGGCACAGCAACATTCGACAGATATGAAATGCGAATCCATAAAAGATTAATCGACTTACCTTCTAACGAAAGAGTTCTACACAGCATCATGAAACTTCAAATCCCAAAGAACGTTAATATTAAGATAGAGATGAAAGATTAGATATTTTAGCACAATAATTCTTAAAAAGAAATTTTTCTAATTAATTAAATGATTATTGGTTTAACAGGAACAAAAGCATCTGGAAAAGGGGCTATAGCAGATATTTTGCAATCAAAAGGTTTTGCATTCTCTTCAACTTCTGACAGAGTTCGAGAAGAAGCTGTATCAAGGGGATTGAATAATTATAAAATAAAAGATTTACAGGATATTGGAAATGAATTAAGGGATAAAAATGGATTGGGTGTTTTAGTTAACAGAACTTTAGAAAAATTAGTCGGAGAGAAAAATTGTGTCATAGATGGAATTAGAAATTTAGGAGAAGTAGAAAGATTAAGAAGTGAAAGTGATTTTTATTTAATTGGCGTTGATGCTTCATTAGAAACAAGATATCAAAGATTAGTTCAGAGAGCTCGCTCGAGTGATCCAAAAGATTGGGAAGGATTTTTAGCAATGAATAAAAGAGATTTAGGAATAGGTGAACAAAATACAGGGCAACAAGTTGGATTATGTTTAGAATTAGCAGATTATCTTTTTACGAATGATTATAATTCAATAGAAGAGCTTACACATGAATTTGTCGAGGGGAAAAAAGGATTTTTGAATTTGTTTGGAAAAAAAAGAATTCCTCATTGGGATGAACAATTTATGAGAATGAGTTATGAAGTTGGAAACAGATCAAAATGTTTGAGAAGAAATGTTGGGGCAGTATTAGTAAAAGATAATGTTAAGATTTCTGATGGATATAATGGTCCTGCAAGAGGAGCACCGCATTGTGAAGAAAAAGGTGGTTGTCTAAGAGCTAAATTAAATATTCCATCAGGACAGCGAGATGAAATTTGCAGAGCAATACACGGAGAAATAAATGCGATTTTAAATGCAGAAACAAGAAGTTCAAGACAAGGTGCAAAAATGTATGTAAATACTATGCCTTGTTCAATTTGTTCTAAGATTATCGCCAATTCTGGAATTGAAGAAGTAATTTATTTTGGATCTTACCCATCTGAATTAAGTGAAGAATTATTAAAAGATGCAAAGATAAAACTAACAAGACATTCAGGAATTACTCCTGGAGCTTATCCGAGATTCTGGGGTTAATTAGATATTTTAATATATACATTACAATATATACTCCACAGAATATATTTTCCAAAAGAAGATTGTTTATAAAATAAAAAGTATTTTTTTAGAGATGGGTGAAAAAAGACTTGAACTTGCAGCATCTTCAAATGGAATCAAAGATGTAGGGGATATGATTCAATTTGGGCAAAGTTGTGCAAGAGTTTGTTATTCTGCAAAAGATTTTAGCGGATTACAAGACGAGCAAGTTAATGAGGCCTTGCAAGGAAGATTAATTAGTTCTGGACATCATAGTGTATTTGAACATCCTACTTTAACTTTTAATTTTATTAATTGGCCAAAGGCATTTATGATGGTCTTAAATAATGAAAAACAATACGCGACTTCTGAAAAATCAGCAAGATATACTCAAATGTCAGATATGCCTTCAGAACAAAAAGTTCTTTATGATAAATGGATGAATATTCTAATTCCAAGAATAGATAGCGTTTATCCTGAAATGCAAGATTCCAAAAAGAGAATGGTGGCGATAAAAAAACTTGCCCAAGAAAATGCAAGATATATGACAAGTGTTTTTACTCCAACTAAAATGGTGCATACTTTAAATTTAAGACAATTAAATTTTTTACAAGGAGAATTTGAAAAATTTGTACCTGAATATGTTGGGGGCGAAGATTTATTTAAAGTAAGACTTGCAAAAGAAATGCAAGATTTTTTAGAACAAACACAACAATATAGAATTGAAAAATTAGATAATCAAACAGATAGGCATCTTTCTTTTTTTACAGATAAGCGTGTAGAAGAGCATTTTGGAGATGTTTATTCTCATGGAAATATAATGAGTTTTGCTGGATTAGCTCAAGCACACCGTCATAGAACAATTAATTATTCTATTTTTAGTGGAACAGACTTGGGTGCTTCTGAAGAATTTTTTATTCCTCCATTAATAAATCTTGATGATAAGTTAAAACAACAATGGATAGGGGATTTAAGCAGTGTAGCAAAAAATGATTTCCCTCAAGCACAAATGTTAAGAATTAATGAAACAGGAACAATAGACGATTTTAGATCAAAAGCCTTTCTTAGGATTTGTGGGCATCCCCAATATGAAATAATGCAAAACACAAAAATTACTGCAAATCATTATGATGCTTTCATAGATAGATATGGTTCCCAAGCATTAATGCCAAAATGTCAGCAAGGAATCAAGTGCCATGAACCCTGCGTTTGGGGGGGGAAAAAAGCACTTGAGAGATTAATCTAAAATGAAAAGAAGTCTTTTTATTGCATTCGAAGGAATCGACGGATGCGGAAAATCAACACAAACATGGATGTTGGGGAAATATATTTCTGAATTAAATAAATACAATCATATAATCATGACAAGAGAACCATGGAAAAATCAAGACATAAGAAAAATTCTTAAACAAGATGAAGACCCATATTCTCAAGCCAAAAAACTTGCTAAACTATTTATCGACGATAGAAATCAGCACATTGAAGAATTAATTAAATCAAACATAAGAAGAACAATACATGTAATTACAGATAGATATTCTTTCTCAACTTTAGCATATCAACAAGCCCAAGGAATTCCATTAAGCGAATTATTAAAAATGCACAAAGGACTTTTAATTCCAGATATAATTTTCATAATCGATATCCCTGTTGAAGTTGCCTTGCAAAGAATGAAAAAAGATAGTATACGAAAAACAGAACAAAAATTTGAGATTCATAAGGAGTTCATAGAAAAATTAAGAAAAAATTATCTTAATCTAAAAAATTTGAAAAATCATCGAGTAATAATAATTAATGGGAATCAAAGCCCTGAAAAAGTTTTTGAGGAAGTAAAATCTAACTTTGAAAAATTAACTAAAATTTAAAAACTCCCTCGCCCTCTTTCAAACATGAAAACACAAACAACAATCTTTATAATAGTAGCAATTTTAGTTTTAGCAATAGGAATTTATTTTACAATGGCACAAGACAACACAAAAGTTTTATTGAAAACAAACCACGGAGACATAGTCATAGAACTCTACAACGACATGCCAATAACAACAGCAAATTTCCAAAACCTCGTTGAGCAAGGAACTTATGATAATGTAATTTTCCACAGAATTATCGACGGCTTCATGATTCAAGGCGGAGACCCCACAGGAACAGGATTCGGAGACTCAAAAATTCCAAACATCAAAGACGAATTCACACACGTAGGCGGAAACAAAAACAATCGCGGAACAATTTCAATGGCGAACGCAGGACCAAACACAGGCTCATCTCAGTTTTTCATAAACTTAGCAGACAATAATTTTCTCGACGATAAGCATCCTGCATTTGGAAAAGTCGTTGAAGGAATGGATGTCGTCGACAAAATTGCACAGGTTGAAACAAACTCTCAAGACAAACCCTTAGAGGATGTTGTTATTTTGGAAGCAACAATTCTTTAATCTCAAAGATAATTAAATAAGCTGTGCAATAGTTAAACAATAGAGTTGAAATTTATTTCCTTTTAACAAATTTTCCCGCGAAACATTTACCCGTGCGGTAAATGTGAAGTCATACCAATTCTCGCGAAGCGAGCAATACACCAAAATCACCTAAACCCCTTACTAATTTTCTCCCCCCAAAAACTCGGCAATGAATTTGACACAAACCCCTTAAAATTCCCCCCATAAATATATGCAAGTCCTTTGTTCTCCTTAAATTTTTCAAAATCTTCTTTAACAGAATCATAAGTTTTCTGCACGATTTTTCTTTCAAAATCTTTTTGCAATAAAGAAGATTTTTTCAAAACTAAAAAATCCGCTTGCCTCAAAGCATTCACCTCGAGATTAGAAGAGTTCTGGCTAATAAATAAAATACTAAGATTTTTATGACGAGAAATTAAAATTAATTCACTTAACAATTTATTTCCAGCACTCATTGATTTACGTGAACTAAATAATATACCGCCCTCGTCAACCAAAACAAAAGAATCATTTTTTATTTCAGAAATATCTGCGACAACATTAATCCACGATGGCATTTCTTCTGCAGGGAATCCCATTGCATAGCATCTTTTTTTTGTCTTAGCATAAACATTTTCCAAAAACTTAACTCCAAAAGCACTTTTTCCAGAACCTCTTGCCCCGAGAATAACTCCAATCAAACTACCCGAATGAATAACCCCATCTTCCCATTCCTCAAAACTTCCTTCTTGAGATTTTAAAATTTTAAACTTTTTATAAACTCCCTCAATTGATTTTCTCCTTTTCTCAACCTCATTTTTTTCAACTTTTTTATCTATCTTCTTAATTAAATGATATACTCCTTTCACAATATAATAAGGAATCATTACCAAAAACAAAAAACCCCTTCCAATATATTCCCAAGAACTCTTTTTCTTTTTCTTCATATTAAATATAGTAACTCTTAGATTATAAAATTATCTACCAACATATTTATAAAACCCTGTTCCATTTTTCTACTATGGAAAAAGACATTGGTAAAATACAAAAAGGAGAATATCAAGGCACAGTAACTGAAATTGTCGTTGGAATCCGAGAATACAATGGAAAGGTTGGTATAGACATAAGAGAATTCGCAACAAGTGAGAAATACACTGGACCAACAAAAAAAGGATTGAGAATTCCTGCAGGAAACTTTCAAGAATTTAAGAAGATGATTAATTCAATTGAAGAGTCAGACCTGGTTGCAGATGAACCAAAACAAGAAGCTCCAGTAAAAGCTACACCAAAACCACAAGCAACTTCAAATGAAGAAATGCCTGATTATTAGTTTGTAAGACAATAATTAATATAAAGAAAGATTTTCTAAATTTTTAATGAGTATAGCATTTGAATATAAATTACATCCCGAATTAAAATTAGAAAAAGGTAATTGGGGCAAATGTATAATTTATAATGTGGGGGGGGATTCAAATATTTATTTTAGTGTTTCTAAAATTCCTTATGTTATCCCAAGTTCAACAGAGCCCAGAGATTTAAAGAATCTTTTTAATACTGATTGGTTTAGTATGAGTTTAGCAGGACTTCATAGAGATATACCTCGTATTGGATCAAAAGAATCAAGAATAACTCTTGGTGGAGGAGCTTATATGATGATTGATAATAATATAATGTTTGTAGATAATGAAAGTGGAGATTTTGGAAAAATGAATAGATCTTTATTAAGTTTGATTCTTTCTAAGAAGGATATAGCTCTTTTAACATTAGGAGATAAATATTTTTATAATGATTCTCTAGAATTATATTTACAAAAAATGAAGTTAATTCCAACTGCTTCTGAAGAAGATGTTCCATTTAATGATTTTGATATTCCTTTTGAAGAAGATGAAGAGGCTATAAATTTTGATGAAATAAATCCTGTGCTAAAAGAATGGGACGATGAAGATATGCATGATTATTAATCTTGAATAAATACAACTCCAAATCTGTCATGCCTCAGGATTTTCCATAGAGAAATCTATTGCCCTTAGTAAAAATCTTTATAGAAGATTTTTCGGGGCACACCCTTGGGTGTAAACCAAAAATAAATCTCACAATAATCGTTCAACTAATAAACCCGAGTGAAACTTTTTTTGAGATAATAATTTTCCTAGTGAAGAAATCTGCTGAAGCCGATTTCGTAGCATTCCGCAAGTAACTAATTTCTCCAAAACCTTTAAAAAATATTTTTACCTTATTTAGAAATGAAAAAGAAATGCATAACTCTTTTAGTTATTGTCTTTGTGATATTATTTATATTAATTATAAAATTTTGGCCAGCGCAACATTATGAAAATGGTGGTATTGCAAAATGCATTGGAGAAAATTCAGTTCTTTATACTCAACTTGGTTGTCATGCCTGCGAACGACAAGAAGAAATGTTTGGGGATGATGCAGAATATTTAAATATTGTAGATTGTTTTTTTGAGCAAGATAAATGCGGCGGGGTAACAGCAACACCGACGTGGTTTATCAATGGAGAATATTACAAAGGAACAAGATCAATTGAACAATTAAAAGAGCTGACAGGATGTTAAAAAATGCTCACAATAAAATTTAAATACTTCTATCACGATTAATACTTATGTCTAATTTAGAGATTTTAACAGGGCTTATTAAATGGGGGTTGGTTTTTGAAGTAGCTACGACCGGACTTCTTTTTATTGAGCTTTATAATGTGGGAAGAAACTCCCCTCGCTCAAGAAAAGAACGGTTAAGATTTGCTTACGATTCAATGTTTAAATTTGATTTGATTGATATTTATAGGGGATCTAAAGGGACACTGTCTACACAAGAGCTGAGAGAAAAATATCCGACGCTCTTTCGTTCCCAAGAAATTAATCTTACCTAAACATTTAAAACTTATTTCTACTTATTTAAATTAATTAAAGGAGAGTTTGTTCATTAATTAAATAAAACTGCGAAGAAATCTGGTGAAACCGATTTCAAAGCAAATACTAATTGTCGCAAAGCGACCAAATTAAAATGTTACCAGAATCACTAAACTTCATAAAAATAACTTCTTTAGCTTTAGCTGATTCTGTAAATCCTTGCGCAATCGCAGTTTTAACAATGGTTCTCGTCGCTATTTTAATGCAGGACCCAGATAAAAAGAAAAAAGTCCTTTATGGGGGAATTGCATTTATTTCTTCTATTTATCTCGCATATTTATTTTACGGAGTTGTTATAATCCAATTCTTTCAAATTTTCGCAGAGTTTCTTCGAGAAAATTCACTTTATATTTACGACGGTTTAGCAATTCTCGCAATGATTATTGGGGCATTAAATATCAAAGATTATTTTGTATACAAACCTGGTGGTGTTGCAACAGAAATGCCATTAACAATGCGACCAACAGCAAAGAAAATAATCCAAAATATAACTTCAACAAAAGGCGCATTTATAATTGGTTTTTTAGTTTCAATTTTCCTTTTGCCCTGCACAATGGGACCCTATATTATAGCATCAGGACTTCTCGCAGAACTCGGGACACTCGCCGCAATTCCTTGGCTATTATATTATAATTTTCTTTTTATAATTCCCATGATTCTTATTGTAGCATTAGTTTACTATGGTTTTGCAAAAATAGATGATGTTTCAGGTTGGAAAGAAAGAAACATTAAAAGACTACATTTAATCGCGGGAATCTTATTATTCTTGGTCGGGTTGGCTTTGTTGGTTGGCTGGTTGTAAATTAAAACACAACTTGCAAGCTATTACTTCTTAGAAACAAGGCATCAACTCATTATGCCCAAATTGCACAACCAAATCAATCTGCAATTTTTCCAAGCCAACAGGCAAATCACATGCACCATAACAAGTTTCCATCCAAATTAAAAAATCAACCTTCCCACATTTCCCCTCGAGAAAATCAACAACAGAAGTCGCATAAGGTTTCAACCCCTCAGGAAATTGCAACAAAACCAACTTAGCTTTAGAAATTTTAATTTTCTTAACAACCTTATCTAATTCTAAATCATATTTTTCATTTAACTCTTTAATTGAAAATCTCATAAAAGAGTAAATTAAATGAGAATTATAAATCTTCTGCATTATCTTGATTTATTGTAATAATAAACTATCTCTTCTACCTTTTCTCTAATAGAATTTTCCAGGAAATTTAAAGTATTATTTGTTAAAATAAATAATGAATTTGGATGTTCTTCAATAGTTTTTCTACAAGCCCTATAAAGATTTTTCTTTCCATGGATATCTTCCCCCCCCGCAATTCTGGGAAGAGGTGGAGAAAACTCTGCTCGATGAAGGCCTATAAAACTCAGATAAAATTTATTTGGGACAGAATCATCCATTTCGATTTTAAGTCTAATAAAATTGGAATTTTTTCCTGCTGGTTTTTTCATAAAATATCTTCCAACCCAATCTTTAAAAACAATTCTATACTAAAATAAATATGACAATTCGACAACCAATAGTAACAGTTTGCGGGCATGTAGATCATGGAAAAACATCAATCCTTGACCAACTTAGAAGCACCTGTGTCCAAGAAGGAGAAAAAGGAGGAATCACTCAAAAAATTTCTTTTACGCTTTACCCAATAGACAAACTAAAAAAAACCTGCCCCCTAATTGAAATTTCAAAAATTAAATTAAATATTCCTGGATTTTTATTAATCGACACACCCGGTCACGCAGCATTTACAAATTTAAGAAAGCGAGGAGGTAGCCTCGCTGATTTAGCTGTTTTAGTAATTGACATCAACGAGGGAATAAAGCCCCAGACAGCAGAAGTAATTTCAATTCTCAAACACAACAAAACACCTTTTCTGATTGCACTAAATAAAATAGACAACATTAGTGGATGGAGAAGTGACAAGGATAAACCACTAAGAGAATCAATAGAATCACAACCACAAAATGTCCAGAACACTTTCATGGAAAGATACATGACTTTAATTGGTGCATTAAACTCGCACGGATTTGATGCAGATTTATTTTACAATGTCGACGACTTCACAAAAAAAATTGCACTTGTTCCAACATCAGCAAAAACAAAACAAGGAATACCAGAATTAATTCTGATGCTCTGCGGTCTGTCGCAAAAATATTTGGAAAAAAAATTGAAAATAGGAAAAGAACCAAGGGGTGTAATACTCGAAGTAAAAAAAGACAAATCACAAAATTATGTTGAAGCAATTCTTTATGACGGGGAATTAACAAAAAAAGACGAAATCGCAATTGCAAACATCGACGGAGAACCAATAATTTCCAAAATAAGAATCCTTGAAGAAATCCAGCCTTTATGCAATAGATTTAAACCAGTAGAAAAAGTCCAAGCTTCAACAGGAATAAGAATTCAATTAACAGAAAAATCAGACATTCTCCCTGGAATGCCGTTCGAGCTTTTCAAAAATAACAAAAAAGAATTAACAGAAAAATTCAAAAAAGAGATGTCAGAAAATATTAAAACACAAAAACAAGGAATTATTGCAAAAGCAGATTCGCTTGGTTCTTTAGAAGCGCTTTTAGTTTTACTTCAACAAGCAAATATTCCAGTAGTAAAAGCAGGGATCGGAGACATAAGTAAAACAGATTTAATTTCAGCGAAGGCAAATTTAGAAATAAACGAACTCGACGCAGTTATCATTGGATTCAATGTAGAAATTGACGAAGAGGCAAGAGAACTAAAGGGAAAAATGAAAATAATAATAAACGAAGTCGTCTACAAATTAATTGATGACCTGACAAAATTCCGGCAAGAAAAAGCAAAGGAAATTGAAAAGAAAAGATTAATGCAACTTGCAACAATTTGTAAATTAGAAATTTTGCATCAATATGTTTTTAGAAATACAAAACCAGCGATTTTTGGGGTTCGTGTTGCAGGAGGAAAATTAATTTCTGGCTTGTCTTTAATCGACGATAAAGGAGAAAAAATTGGAAAAGTAAAAAATATTCAAGCAGACAAAAAATCAGTTCAGGAATCTAAGGAAGGAATGGAAGTTGCAATATCTATTCCAAACATAAATTATGAACGACAAATAAAAGAATTAACAAATCTTTATACTGATTTAGGAGAATCACAATTTAGAACTTTCAAAAAAAATAAGGACCTTTTATCACAAAGCGAAAAAAAAGTT